>JAFGDA010000033.1 GCA_016932375.1 Actinomycetota bacterium
TTTATTGTTTAATTGAAAAGTTGTTTTTTTGTAAATTGTATATGTTTTTATCATATTTTTATAATAAAGTACAATATTATTTATTAATATTTAATTTAGCATTGATTATGGTTCAATGCAGCCTTACAGCTTATTTTGATAAAAGCGGTTTCAATAAGGGCACGGTTTCATATTAGTGGAAGCTCAATAATGTATTATCACCGGCATGCCGGAAACCCTTTTACATGAATGAATTGCAATTACATCCATTGGTGATAATATGCTCCGGGCCCGTACTGGTAAACCCCTGCCGGGTGTATGAATATTAGGCAGGTCCAGCACAGGCCCTGATTTTTGCAGGATAAGTTTTAAATACTTTTTTTACGGATGTCTGTGCCTGTAAAACAGGGTTATTTATAATATGCCCCTATAAGCTCTAAGGTAGAGCGGCAAAAAGCAGGTAAGTCTTCAGGTTTTCTTGAGGTGACTATATTTCCGTCTGTAACCACTTCCTGGTCCATATAGGTGGCTCCGGCATTTTTTAGGTCGGTAGAGATTGCTATATAACCAGTGACTTTTTTTCCTCTTATTATGTCTGCTTCCACAAGCATCCATCCGCCATGACAGATTGCTGCTATTACCCTGCATCTATTGTTTGCTTCACGGACAAGGTTTACCATATCTTTGTTTACCCTCATTTTATCGGGTGCATTACCCCCTGGTATAACCACTGCAATTACTTCGTCAAGGTCCACCTGGGCAGGCGATAGGTCAGATTTAACCGGAAGGCCAAATTTACCGGTGTACTCCACACCGGCTTCAGGCCCTACTGTTTTTACATCATATCCTGCTTCGATAAAGCGATAATACGGATAGATGGCCTCCTCATCCCTGAACTGGTTTTCCACCAGGATCAATATTCTCCCTAACATGGCTGCCTCCTTTTCCATTTTTTAAATTTTATATGGATAACGTCCTTATTTCCCCCCTGTCCCAAATATGCTTTTTAAACGAGGTAAAACTCACCCGGTTAAAGTCCGGAAAATAATTAACCTTATATAAGAACAAACAGGACAAAGCCAGTACATCACCGGACTCCAGTCCGGTGGTTTAACAGCAGTTTAAAAAAATACCCATATTTATTATAACCCATATCGGGTGCAATGTGATAATTTTTAAGGTAGTGGGTCAATTTGAAAATAATCACCTATAGACAGAGGGGAGATTTCATGAAATAATTATACTATGCAAGAGCAGTTAAGCAAAAAGAAAATGAGCGATGACTTAAATAATATAGCTTTTCGCATAGTTAAGCAAGCCACAGATGAGCATGTCAAAAATCCCGCTGCGGTTGCTCTGGGTAGAATGGGTGGTCTTAAGGGTGGCAAGGCACGAGCTGAAAAGCTTAGTGCTAAGAAAAGAAAAGAGATTGCTAAAAAAGCCGCAAACGCACGTTGGAATAACAGATAAATCGTTAAAACATTTTTCTCATACTAAATAATTATGTTATAATCTAACACATGAATAAAGAACAGATTACTGAATCCCAAGTATTTGACGATAGAGAAATCAATGAAGGTATAAAGCTGAACTATGGAATATGTGAGTGTTTATATCATGGAACTTCAAAACCACAAGCACAGAAAATAGAAAGAACCAGTAAAATAATAATTCCTGATAATGTTAATTATTTGGGAAAAGGTTTTTATTGTTATTATTGGGATATAGAAGCGAGTAGAATTTGGGCTAGAAAGAAAAACAATACTGAGAAAATTGCTGTCTTGAAATTAGTAGTGCATTTAGGAAATACTTTTTTTATAGATAAAGAGTTATACCAAATTTTCAGGGATAAAGCAAAAACACTAGAAGGTACTAACTTAAGCATAGATAAGAAAGTAGGTAATTATATTGAATTATTTATTAAAGAATTTATTAAAACCAAATATAGTATTGATATACATACCGTAGCGAGATATTATATACTGCGATATAATAAGATTATAGAAGGTGATAAAAAAAGTTTAAGACGGTGTGTTTTAATGTATTCTTTACGCAATGAAGAAAGAGTCAAGGATATTAGAATATGTTGGGAGGAAGAATGAAAAAATACATTTCAAGCAAGGAATTAATTGATGGGGCAAAAAGTTGGCTTGCAAGTTTATCGGATGAAGAATGGTGTACAAAATTAGAAGAAGAGAATTATTTTAATGAATTAGATGAAAAACAAAGATTAGAATGGTTAAATAAAAATACTGTCGAATTTCAGTATGAGCTAGATAACATTAAATATGGGGTAGCTATTAGTGATGAAGAAAATTTTGATTATACTTCACAGGAAAAACTGATTTCTTCATCCATGCCAATAACTTATCAAGATAAAAAGGTTCTTATTGATTCGAAAGCTGCATAATGGATAAAAATAAACAACCAGGGATAAAATTTTTAAGAGTTTTTCTTTCTAAATTGAAGTATGAACTACCTAAAGTAAAACCAAAAGACTTTGAGTATAATTTAGACTTCACGGATTCATTTCAGATTAAGGGAAATAGGTTAATTTATATTTTTGATATTAGCCTGTATGATAGATTTCAGCTTGAGTTAACAGCAGTATTTGAAACAATTAAGGGTGAAGAAAATTTGGATTTAGAACAATTTGCAAATATAAATGCACCCGCATTTATATTCCCATTTGCAAGAGAAGTAATAAGTAACATTACATCTAGAACACCCCTTCCCAACCTTTTATTACCGCCAGTTAACCTTATTGCTATAAAAAATGAAGCGGCTAAAATAGAGAAAAAGTCCAAAAAGAAAGTAGAGAATAAATCTATAAAGAAAGCTTAGAAATAATAGATTGTTTTCAGATTTGCTAAATACATAACCCTATTCAATTTTAATACCATAAAATTTTATTCTTTATTATATTTATCTTGACAATGCTTGAGCGGTCAAGTATAATATAGTTTATGAATAAGTTAAGTACAAAAGAAAGAGCCAAGATAATAGCAGCCTTAGTTGAAGGTAATTCAATTAGGGCTACTTGTCGTATGACCGGTGCTGCCAAGGGTACAGTAACAAGACTTTTAGAATCAGTTGGCAAAGTATGCAGTAAGTACCAGAATGAGCATTTAATTAATCTTGCCTGTAAGAATATACAAATTGATGAGATTTGGAGTTTCTGCTATGCAAAGCAAAAGAATGTTCCAGAAGAAAAACAAGGTCAATTCGGTTATGGTGATGTATGGACATTTACAGCCATTGACGCTGATACAAAATTAGTTCCTGCATGGTTGGTCGGATTAAGAGATTTGAATTACGCAATAGAGTTTGTAAGTGATCTAAGGGAAAGATTAACAAATAGAGTACAAATTACAACAGACGGGCATAAAATATATCTGGAATCAATCGAGACTGCATTTTATAAAGGTGTAGATTATGCAATGTTGGTTAAATTATATGGTAATGAACCCAATGGTGAAAAGAGATATAGTTCTTCTGATTGTATAGCTACAGAAAAGAGAATCCTACAAGGAAATCCAAATCCAAAACTTATTTCTACAAGCTATGTCGAAAGACAGAATCTAACAATGAGAATGAGCATGAGAAGATTCACTCGATTGACTAATGCTTTCTCAAAGAAGATAGAAAATTTAGAATACGCTGTTGCCCTGCATTTCATGTATTATAATTTTGCCAGAGTTCATAAGTCTTTATCAAATCCTTATCCAAGAACTCCGGCAATAGCAGCAGGAATTGAAGATCATATTTGGACAATAGAAGAGATAATAAATTTATTGGATTGAAATTGACCCACTACCATTTTTAAAGATTATTGCATAACCATTTTAATGTATCTATAATCATTTATATATTTATGCTAATATGTAATTATATACCGGCAACTTACGGAATAACATAAAAAAATTAATTTTAAGGCATACTGCAATAATTATAAATTTACATATTAATAAAAATTTTACGGAAGTTTAAAATGAACCTTTTCAACCTGAAAGAAATAGCGGGCAGGGCAAGGTTCACCCTTGACCGGATAAGATATATAAGGAGAAGACACATCAATCTTACTTTTTTTATGCTGCTGCTCATCCTTGTTGTGGTATTTACAGTCATATTTACATATCAGCAGGCCGAGATAAAAAAGAAGGAAAATATATTGAAAAGCTATTATTTCCCGGATCCATTACCCGGTGATGCAGATGGGAATAAAGAGACGCCCATTACAGCAGGGGATAAACCTGGAGAGGGTATTGAAGAAAAGATATATATACATATATGTGGTGAAGTTGCAGAACCGGGTGTCTACCTGATGGAACCAGGTTCAAGGGTAAATGATGCTATCAGGATGGCGGGCGGTGCTACAGAAAGCGCTTTTCTTCCTGCTTTGAATCTTGTACAAAAGTTATGTGATGGACAAAAAATATATATTCCGTCACAGAATGAGGTCTCAAGCGGGGGATCCTGGGCAGTAGATTACATTGATACCGGGGTACCTGGTAATACAGGTTCTACAAACCTGCTTGTAAATATCAATACGGCTGGTATTGATATTCTCCAGTCTCTTCCCGGAATAGGTCCGGCAATAGCTGCAAACATAGTGGATTACAGGGAAAAACACGGCAGTTTCGGTACTATTGAGGAACTTGAGAGGGTCGATGGGATAGGCCCAAAAAAGTATGAAAAGATAAAGGATCTTGTCACTGTTTGAAAAATTTCATAAAAAGGACAATCGGGAATATAAGCCGGATGCCACATGTTGCTGCCGTACCATTTTTTATGGCAGGCCTGTACTCCGGTTTCAGGTTTCCCTGTTATGCTGCCGGTCACTTATATATCAAAATATCAGCATTGATAATTTTCATGGCAGGAGGGTTTTTATGTTATTTCAAAGAGCTACGTTTTTTAAGACTGCATCCGGAAAAAGATAATTCTTTTAATCATAATGTTACAGAAAGACACCTGGCAGCAGATTATCTTACAGAACCTGGCTCCGGCAGACAGGTTTTCCGGAATTGCCGTCTTTTAGGACCCGGGGAGTTTTCCATTTGCCCGGAACATACTGGTAGGGGAACAGCTGTATCCTCCTGGTCATTAAGCATGATATTAATGTTCTTCCTTGCTTTTTTTATGCTGGGGCAATGCTCTGCCGGAGCATATTGCCTTTATGAGGATAAAAACATATTTAAAATTACCGGAGAAAGCCTTATTGCATGTGATGAGGTGGAGGTGGAAGGAAGGATAATAGACCATCCACGTTACGGATTCGGGGGACTCTATTGCGTTCTGGAAGCAAACAGGCTTTCTTTTAAAGAAGGGAAAAAAGATGTTTTCACAATAGATGGAATTGAAGACCCCATTAAGATCAGGATACATGGTGCACAAAGCGGATGGTTCCAGCGCGATGACTATATAAAGGTTAAGGGGACAGTAAAAAATCCAGGAGCTGAAGGTAAAAATTCCGGAGAATCAATTGAAAGCTTAACTGCAGGATTGCCGGGAAGCCCGCTACTGTTTTTGAACACAGATAAATACAGTGCAGGGATTATTAAAATACCCGGTACCGGCAGGTGGATTTATAAATTACGCCATCGCATATATAATTGCCTGAGTTTTGCATACAGGGAAAACCTTGACTGGATGGCTGCCCCGGTTGCCGAAGCCCTCGTACTTGGAAACAGTAACAATGTTCCTCAAGGATTGTTTGAGGATTTCAGGAAAAGCGGGATTATCCACCTGCTTGCAGTGTCGGGGCTTCATATATCATTCTTTGCCGCTGTCATCCATTACCTGTTATCCGGGGTTTTTAAATGGAAAAATACTGCTTTTTTATCAATATTGATAACCACGGTATTCCTGTCTGCATATAATCTTCTCCTTGGCGGAAAGGCAAGTGCTTTACGGGCGACGATTTCCATAATACTGGTACTGGCCGCAAGAAGCTGGGGAAGGCCCTGTGACAGCAGGATATTGCTATCCCTGTCTTTCGTCATAATTCTTGTTGTGTTCCCGGCTTTTTTCCATGACAGGGGATTCTGGCTTTCTTTCAGTGCCATGTCAGGTATCGTTCTTATTAATCCCGTACTAACCGAAACTGTAGCCTTTATTCCTTTTTTTAAAAAGAGAAGCCGCAGTTTTACCCTGAAGACATTTTTTATTTCAATATCAGTCCAGCTCATGATATTCCCGCAGTTGCTTTACTACTACGGGGAAGCTTCAATGGCAGGCGTCCTCTCGAATATATTTATCATACCTGTATTCTATGTGCTGTTGCTTGTCCTGCTGATATCTTCTGCGGTTGTATTGTTTTACCCTCCCTGCGGTGTACGTATGATTACAATAAGTGACCCTTTTTTTAAAATATTCTTTAAATCTGCAAAATATGCTGCCTCGCTGGATTTTTTTACATTTGAGGATATCCCCGTTACCATGAATATGGTCCTGGCTTATTATGTTATATTGACCGTGGTAATTTTAACCGCAAGGTATCTCCTGGACACCCGGTGGCAATAAATGCCTGAACAATTCCTGGCCTGAAGTCCGGGGATTATACTAATAAGCCCAATATGGAATGTCTTTTCAATTCCGGGGACATTTAAATGGTGGAGATATCACCCGGGTTTTAAAAATATATTTGAAACCCATGTTTTATAATGGAAAAGTTTGCTTTTTAACTGCTGATAATGGAAAATTAAAAATGCTGATAGTTGGCGGCAGGTAATGAAAAACTAAAATACCATGAAAAAAAATATTACAGGAAGCACTAAGGGTCCTGAAAAATTTGATTTTGAAAATTTGAAACCATGTTATCTTTATGTTTCGGCAGATGAATCCATGCTTCTTGACAAACTGGAGGAGATCAGGGGATTTCTCAGGAATAAGCTGGATTTTGAAACAGATTTCATGGAGCTTGATTTCAGCGAAGACGGAATAGAAGAACAGTATGATAATTTTATTACGATGCCTTCCATGTTTTCTGCAAGAAAATTTATGATAATTGAAAATACAGATAAAGCCCCGGTTGGACTGCAGAAGAAAATAGCGGGTATTATTCCTGCTGAAGTAAATGAAAACCGGATAGTTTTTTTTCTTACCTCATCGAGGGGCAAACTTGCACCGGTCCTGATGAAGGCAATCGAGGAATACGGCACCGTAAAAAAACTCAACAAGCCTCTTGCTTCCGATTTGAAAAAGTGGCTTGATGGCAGGGCTTCAGGAGACGGCCTGAAATTTACGGATGATGCGAGGGAACTGCTTATTGAGAACGTCAATGCAGACCCCGGTCTTCTTAAGAGGGAATATTCAAAACTCTATGATTATATATGTTCAGAAGACCATAAAATAATCAACAGGGATATGGTTGACAACCTGGTTAGCCGGGTTTATTCACTAAAAATATTTGATCTCGTCGATCTACTTGGACAGAGGGATAAGGCAGGAAGCATAAAAGCCCTTGCTTCCCTGATGAAAGACGAACAAAACCCCATAGGCCTTATTACCCTTATTCACCGGATGTTTAAGAGCATGCTTTATATAAAATCAGAAAGCGGCAGTGTTTCTGTATCCGGTTATATAGAAAAATATTTGAACGCCTCTCCTTATTTCATAGGAAAGCTGGTTAGTAAATATATCAAATTTTCAGGGAATTATTCGCATGAAGAGATAATCCGGATATTTGATATACTGAACAGGTATGATATAAGTTTCAGGAGCGGGAATGCTGGAGACAAAAACCTCCTGAAGATTATGATATCCGAAATTGTGGATGTCCGCACCTGAAATATGCCAATACTAATACTGGAGCCTAACTGCCATTCAAACCCGAATAAATATTTTCTAAAGGGTTCTATTTTTTACCTGAAGCAGGTTTTTCATCCGTGGTATTTTTATTGCCTGCAGCCCCTTCGTCTTTCAGGGAATTGACAAGTTTTGCAGCTTTTGATTTCTTATGGGTAGAGAAATTCTTATGTACCGCACTGCCCCTGACTGCCTTATCAAGGGCTTTATTTAATTCTTTAAGTTTATCTTTTGCTTCTTCCGGATTTTTTTCACTGACTGCGGAAGTCAATTTTTTTTGTGCAGTTTTTATCCTTGACTTTAATGCTTTATTTTTAATAGTCCTTTTTTTATTCTGTTTATCCCTTTTTATCTGAGATTTAATATTCGGCATCTGTTTTTCCCCTCACGAAACTTTCCTACTTTAAACGAAGGTACATTTTAACACTTTTTTAAATAAATAAAAACATTTATTATTAGGCTGCTTTAAATGATATAATACAGTGTTTGATAAGGATATTACAGCATTAATCCTTTGAGGTCTTATGAGGGAAGATTTTTTATCATCAAGAAAAAGGATATTCGGGGCCACTTTCATGGTAACTGTCGCAATCCTGCTCTCCAAAATATCAGGGCTTGCACGGGACCAGATCATGGCAGGATATTTTGGGATAAGTTATGATACCGATGCCTTTACCTGGGCAAATTTCATTCCTAATCTTTTCAGGATTCTTTTTGCGGAGTCGCTGATAGTTGCCGCATTTATCCCTATTTATTCAACATACCTCAAAAAAGACCGGAAAGATGACATAAAGATATTCGTTAATTCCGTTGCCACCATAATGCTTGCAGTTTTTTTTGCCATATCGCTTGCGCTTTTTATCCTTTCCCCCTGGATTGGTGTCATGCTCTCAAAAATAGCAGGTAACCAGATGGACGTTGGTAGTTTTACCATAATGAGCAGGATTATGATATTTTCCCTTTTGACTTTAAGCATTTCCGGGCTGGCTACAGGCATCCTTAATTCGCACGATATTTTTTTCATACCGTCACTTGCCCCAATGATATTGAATCTTGTGACCATAATTTTTGTTGTTACATTGTTTTCCAGATGGGGCATAATAAGTATGGCAGCCGGGGTTATGGCCGGCTCCGTAATGCATATGCTAATACAGTTCCCCCAGCTGAAATTTTCAGGAATAGGATACCGGCCATTGATAAATATAAAGCATGAAGGGGTAAGGGAGATTTTTTCCCTTATGCTTCCCATACTTTTAAGCCTTGGTGCGGTGCAACTTAATAACGGTGTGGACAATTTTTTTGCCCTGAACCTGGGTGAAGGTAATACCACGGCACTTACCCTTTCCTGGCGGGTGGCAAACCTCCCGCTGGGAGTCTTCTCAGTTGCAATCATAACGGTTCTGTATCCCCTCATATCAAGGCAGGCAGCTTCGGAGGATATAAAGGGGCTAAAAGACAGTTTTTCCCTTGGTGTAAGGGAAATAGGGTATATAATGATTCCGGCTACCGTGGGACTCGCTACGCTCAGCCATCCCATAATAAAGATGCTTTTTGAACACTACAGTTTTGGTCCGCAGGACACTGTAAGGGTGTCACATATACTGATATTTCACTGCGCCGGTCTTGTCTTTTTCGGGTTGCTTATGATATTAAACAGGATATTCTATGCCTTCAAGGATGTAAAGACACCGCTCAGGGTGGCATGCATTTCCATAGCAGTAAACCTTTTTCTCGACTGGATTCTTGTAAGATTCATGGATGCGGCAGGCCTTGCGCTTTCCACATCCCTTGTTGCCATGTGCAATGTTATCATACTGCTTATCATCCTCAGGAAAAAAACTGGCAGCCTTGGCGGCAGGAGGATTACTGTTTCATATATAAAAATATCGATCGCTTCAGCATTGATGGGGACGGTGCTGTATTTTCTGTGGAAATACCTGGAGGTATTTGCCTTCAAAGACATTTTTTCCCTTATATTTATAATGGCAGGCATGATTTTACTGGGTACGGGGGTTTATGTTTTGCTTACAATACTGTTTAAAATGGATGAGGTAAGGTTTGTCCTGAAGCTGTTCAGAAGGGCAGGGGAGAACCAGATTGGAAAATAAGGACCTGATCAGGAATTTTTCCATAATTGCCCATATTGACCACGGTAAGTCCACCCTGGCCGACAGGATTCTTGAAATAACAAAAACTGTTAGTGAGAGGGAAATGCTGGACCAGTTCTTAGATGATATGGAGCTTGAAAGGGAAAGGGGCATTACCATAAAAGCCCATGCTGTGAGGGTCCTCTATGAAAGCAGGGCCAGCGGCCAGCAGTATATATTCAACCTGATAGATACCCCCGGCCATGTTGATTTCAGCTATGAAGTATCAAGGAGCCTTGCGGCATGTGAAGGGGCAATCCTTGTAGTCGATGCGACACAGGGGATACAGGCGCAGACCCTTGCCAATGTGTACCTTGCACTCGATAACAACCTCGAGATAATACCGGTAATAAATAAAATAGACCTCAAGAGCGCAAGGATAGAGGAGGTCTCAATTGAGCTTTCAAAAATACTTGGTGTTCCCGGGGATTATATATCGAGGGTAAGCGCCAAGACTGGTGAAGGTATCGAAAAAATACTTGAAAGAATAGTATCAGGGGTCCCTCCCCCGGGCGGGGACCAGAAGGCGCCTCTTCAGGCCCTTATCTTTGACTCACAATATGACTCTTACCGGGGTGTGGTAGCGCTGGTAAGAGTGGTAAATGGTTTTATTGAAAAAAGTGCAAAGATAAGATTCATGGCCGAAAAGACCGTTTCTGAAGTGGAGGAAGTTGGTATTTTTGGCCCGGAAATGATAAAAAAGGACCGGCTTTCTGCAGGTGAGGTGGGCTATATAATTACCGGCATAAAGGAAGTAGGAAGCATTGCGGTGGGGGATACTGTAACAATTGCGAATGACCCTGCCAGGTCAGCCCTTCCAGGATATAAAAAACCGAGGCCAATGGTATATACGGGGCTTTTCCCGTCAGAGGGAGGAGATTACGAAAACCTCAGGGATGCCCTCGGGAAACTTGCCCTTAACGACTCATCCCTTGACTTTTCCCCGGAGGTATCCACTGCTCTCGGTTTCGGTTACAGGTGCGGTTTCCTTGGCCTGCTGCACATGGAAATCATAAAGGAGCGTCTTGAAAGAGAATACGGACTGAAACTCATAAATACTGCACCCAATGTTGCATACCGCGTTTCACGGAATGACGGTACGGTACTGGAAGTAAAGAGACCTGCGGATTTCCCGGAACATGATCATATACTTGAAATAGAGGAGCCATATGTTGAGGCAACCATAATAACCCCAAAGGATTATATAGGTGAGGTGATGAAGCTTGCCAGCACAAAAAGAGGGGAATTTATTGATATGCAGTATATATCGATGGAGAGGGTTGAGCTGAAATACAATATACCTCTTTCCGAGATAATAGTTGATTTTTTCAACCTGCTAAAATCCATCACTTCGGGATATGCTTCCCTTGACTATGAACTTTCAGGTTACAAGATATCGGACCTGGTAAAACTTGATATCCTCGTTGCTGGAAACAGGGTTGACGAGCTGTCTGTAATCGTGCACAGGGAAAAAGCTTACAGCACCGGGCGAGAGCTGGCAGTAAGGCTAAGGAAGGTGGTCCCCCGCCAGAATTTTGAGATTGCCATACAGGCTGCAATTGGGAAAAGGATAATAGCAAAAGAAAGGGTTGCGCCCTACCGCAAAGATGTCATTGCCCACCTGTACGGAGGGGATGTGACAAGAAAGAAAAAACTTCTGGAAAAGCAAAAAAAAGGTAAAAAGAGGATGAAGAAAATTGGCATGGTGGAAATTCCTGATGAGGCTTTCTTAAGTTTTTACCAGATTGATTCCGGTAAGTGATTGTTATTTTACTGCAAACTTCCTGGAAAAGCCGGTTTTACAAAATCAGTCAATCCTGTAAAATATGTTTGAGTAATAAGACAGTATTCAGGTTAAGGATTATATGTATATGGTTTCTTAAAATTGTTATTAACTGGACTTGTAAAAATAAAGAAGGAGAGAAGAATGAAAAGAATAATTGTTTTTGGCACGATAATATGTGCTGCCACCATCGCCATGGTTTCTATGGCTGGATGCCTTGGTGAAAGGATTGCCGAAAGCATAACCGAAAAAGCTATTGAAAAAGCGATTGAAAATGAAAGCGATGGGGAAGTTGATATTGATATCAGTGAAGGTGAAATGAAAATCGAGGGGGATGAAGGAGAAGTGTCCATCAGTTCAAGCGAAGAAGGAGTCTCAATAAAGTCTGATGAAGGAGAGGCAACTTACGGGGCATCGGCAGAACTTCCGGCTACATTCCCTCAATCAATACCCGTATATCCTGATATGGAAATACATTCTTCTTTTGAGAGCACCGGTGATGGTGGGAAGTCCAGCTGGTCTGTAGGCGGCCTTACATCGGACCCGGGGGAAGATGTCTTTAACTGGTATAAGGAGCAGATGAGTGGCTGGGAACAGGAAGGTGAGTTTACTGCACAGAATGAGGGCGAAACTACAATGACCTTTGGTGCCAGCAATGAAAGCTTTACTGTCAGCATTATGGTTTTTGAATCGGAAAGCGGTGAAGTGAATATTATACAGAATATAGAGGAGAAATAATCATATATAACCCTACCCTTTTAAAATGAGCAGCCAAAAGAGATACCTCGTAAAATTCCTTCCCGGAGGGGAGTCTGTAAAAGTTCCGCATGGTTACAATTTAAGGCAGGCAATCCTTGATTGCAAGCTTAACATAGATTCCTCCTGTGGAGGAGTGGGCACCTGCGGCAGATGCAGGGTCCAGGTCCTTGAAGGTGAGGTGGATACTACTGAATCGAGGTTCATAAGTAAAAGTGATAAGGAAAAAGGGTTTGTACTTTCATGCATGTCCCGGGTCAAAAGTGACCTTACCGTAAGGTTGCCTGAAGCGAGGAAATCGAGGGGCAGTATAACCATTGGAGGTTTCGATAGCACCGGCAAGGATTATGCCGGTATAAGCACCGATGAATTATCAAAAGTTGAAATTGAACCCTGGATAATAAAAGAAAACATCACAGTAGAGGCACCCTCCCTCAGCTATGGTACCAGCGACCTTTACAGGGTAAAAAAAAGCATCATGGAAAAGACAGGGGTGCAGGATCCTGCAATCCCAATTGACCTTATAAGGAAACTGCCATACACATTGAGGGAAAAGGACCTTAATGTTTCTGTCATAATAGACCTTGAAAACAGTGCTGTAATAGATATATCACCAGGCCACGGAGACAAAAGAATATACGGTATGGCGCTCGATATCGGCACCACAACACTTGTCATGTATCTTGTCGATCTCCAGTCAGGTAAAATACTTGATATTCAATCCGGTTATAATCCACAGATAAAATACGGGGAAGATATTATAAACCGTATTGTGTATGCAAACCGTAAAGGTGGCCTCGAACATTTGAGGGAAGTGATTGTAGACTCAATAAACAGCATGGTTAAAAACCTGGTAAAGCATACAGGCGTAAAAGAAAGCGATATAGTATCTGTTATGATAGCAGGCAACCCTACCATGATGCATCTTTTTTATGGGGTCCCTCCACGCTTCATAAGGGAAGAGCCATATGTAACAGTCGCTAACAGGTTTTCAAACTCCCCTGCAAAGGATGTGGGTATCGGACAACTTGTTAACGCTTATGTTTATTGCGTACCGGGAGTTGCATCTTATCTCGGCGGTGATATTACTTCAGGCGTACTGGCAAGTGGCATGTACAGGGAAGAGGAACTGGCATTGTTCCTGGACCTGGGGACCAATGGGGAGCTGGTTGTTGGGAATTCCCAGTGGATGATGGGCTGTTCCTGCTCTGCAGGCCCTGCTTTTGAAGGAGGCGGGGTAAATTGTGGCATGAGAGCATCGGAAGGAGCAATAGAAAAGGTGGTAATTGACGAGGATAGTTTTAAATGCAGTGTCGATGTTATAGGCGAGGGGAAGCCTGCCGGTATATGCGGGTCCGGACTGATAGACATAATAGGCGAGATGTATCTTAAGGGGGTCATAGACAGGAAAGGCAAATTCAACCGTGATATAGGCAACGAATTCCTTGCATGTGAAGAAGGTGACTGCCATTATATAATAGTGGAAGCCAACAGTAGTGCCACAGGCAATGATATATACATAAGTGAGATTGATATAGAAAACCTTATCCGGGCAAAGGCAGCAGTCTATGCCGGGATAAGGACACTCCTGGAGGAGGTTGACTTAGGGATAAATGACCTTGCCAAAATATATATTGCAGGGGGTCTGGGAAAGCACCTTAATATAAGGAATGCTGTCATGATTGGCATGCTTCCCGATATAAGTCTCGACCGTTACCATTTCTTAGGCAATACTGCTGTAACAGGCGCATACCTGAGCCTGCTTTCGGCAGAAAAATACAGGCAGAGTGTAAAAGTTGCCGGGGATATCACCTACATTGAACTGAGTGTGAATATGAAATTTATGGACCGCTATGTTGCAGGGCTGTTCCTCCCCTATACAGATATGAAGGATTTTCCATCGGTCGAAGAACATATATATTCTATTTATAAAAAACCGGGACCGGCGGGGCCCGGAAAGAAGGATAAAACAAGTTAAGTTAAGCCGGTAAGTTACTCTCCGGTAAACAGGAAAGGCTGTCCTGGTTAGATGGGTATAAAAATTGCATTAGCGGGAAAAGGCGGAGTAGGTAAGACCACTACATGTGGTCTTATTATAAGGAATATTATAGAGGCCAATAAAGGCACCGTGCTGGCCTTAGACGCAGACCCTAATTCAAACCTTAACGAGATTCTTGGTATTAAAGTAAATTCCACCATTGGTGCGATAAGGGAAGATTTCAAAAAAAATGCTCCACGTATGACCGGGGGAGTATATAAGGATCAGTTTGTGGAAATGAACGTACACCAGGCACTTTCAGAAGGAAAAGGGTTTGACCTGCTTGCAATGGGGAGAGGCGATGGGCCTGGTTGTTACTGCTATGCAAATAACCTTTTCAAGAAATACATAGAAATGCTTCAGGGAAATTATGGTTTCATTGTAATGGACAATGAAGCAGGCATGGAGCACTTAAGCAGGAAGACCACAAGCGATGTGGACTTCCTGATAATAATATCCGACCCTTCCCCCCGCGGAATACTGACAGCCTCAAGGATACGGGACCTCTCAGTTGAACTGGATATAAATGCCGGGGAGACATTTCTTTTAATGAGCAGGGTAGAAGGAAAACTGGATGCAAGGCTTGAAAGGGATATAAAGGAAAGGGGTCTTGAACTTCTGGGTATCATAAACAATGACCCTGATATATTTGATATGGACCTTGAAGGAAAGTCAGTATTTGATATTCCCGGAGACAGCAGTTCCCTTGCCCAGGTCCGGAATATACTGAAGGAACTGAAGATATGACATTGCCCTGTAATATCCCCATATAATATCCTTAAAAAAAATCCAAAAACTGCCAGTGATATTTCTTGCAAATAAAGTTACATTGTATATAATATAAAAAATTGTCTATGTAGTGCACAAATGTCCACTATGAAAAATTTATATTTGTTTATATTTTCCGGAGTGCCTGTCGAGTTTATTAATCCTTTTAAAAAACTGAAATTTTTAATTAAAAATAATCAAATGCCCTGTATGTTTTATCCTGTTACGGCATAAGTATCTTTAAAATTTATGATTAAGAAAAAGGGGGGACAGATTGGTTTTTGAGATTCCAAAAAATTCCTATAACGGTAAAATCAATAACCTTAAGCTGGGAGTGGGAAATTCCCAGATCATGGTGGGAGGTGAGGCGGCGCTTCCTTTTCATGGTTTTGAAGGGGATATACCAAACCGTCCTATTATTGCAATGGAGGTATATGATGCCGAACCTTCCGGCTGGCCGGAGACAGTTTCAAAATACTTTAAAGATGTTTTTAGTGATCCTGTCAAATGGGCACGGAAAAATATTGAAGAGTATGGCGCCGATGCAATATGCCTTAAGCTTACGCGCATAGCCCCTGACGGAGAAAACCAGGGCCCCGAAGAGGCTGCGGAACTTACCAAAAAAGTGCGGGAATCGATTGACAAACCTCTTATTGTATATGGCACCGGTCCCATTGAAAAGATTGCCGAGGTAATGAAGCGTGTATCCGAAAGGAATGCCGACAGCAATATCCTGATGGGATGGGCCGAAGAAGATAGTTACAAAACCATAGCTGCAGCAGCAATGGGATATAATAATAACGTGATATCCTTAAACCAGCTGGATGTAAATATAGCAAAGCAGCTTAACATTCTCCTCACCCAGCTCGGGCTTTCACCGGACAGGATAGCAATGGACCCGGCAAGTTCGGGGTTGGGTTATGGCCTTGAATACTGTCATTCTGCCATGGAAAGATTAAAAATAGCAGCCCTGCTTCAGGACGACAAGATGACACAGATGCCCATAATCAATGATATAGCGCCCGAAGTCTGGAAGGTGAAGGAAGTTAAGGAAAGTGAAGCGAATTATCCTGAATGGGGAGACCAGGAGGAAAGAGGAATAAACTGGGAAGCAATATCCTGTATGAGTCTCCTGATTTCAGGTTCGAATATTTTAGTAATGAGACACCCCGGGGCAGTAAGCCTTATTAAACAAATGATAGACATGCTTCTTTAAAACTGGTCCGGTAAATATAAAGGGGGTATATAAGCAATGACGAAAGAAAAGTTAAAAAGGGAACCGGGTGATATTTCCGATGATCAGGCCGTATGCTACATGTTAAAAAACATGGACAGCGAAATTTCAACCGTGTTCGAAAGAGCGGAATCCATGAAGCCATGCCCGATAGGTTCGGGTATATCAGGCATATGCTGCAAGAATTGTGCCATGGGCCCGTGCAGGATAACCGGGGATAAAACCGGGTTGTGCGGCGCTACAATGGGCACCATAGCAGCAAGGAACCTTGCCCGGCATATTGCTGCGGGTGCCGCGGCACATTCGGATCACGGAAGGGACCTGACTCATCTCATGGGCCTGGCAGCCGAAGGCAAAGCAGAAGGTGTCAGGATAAAAGATGAAAAAAAGCTCCTCGAATATGCAGAATGCCTTGGGATAAAAACTGAAGGCAGAGAGGTGAATGAGATAGCAAAAGAAGCTTCTGAAAAATCACTTTCGCTTTTCGGGCAGCAGTCAGGTGAAATAGACCTTGTAAAGATAGCCCCGGAAAAGAGGCAGGAGCTGTGGAGAAAAAGAAATGTTATGCCGCGGGGTGTGGACCGTGAGATAGTGGAAGTAATGCACCGTACACACACGGGAGTGGACATGGAGGCCGAGCATATACTTGACCAGGCAGTAAGGACCGCACTTGGCGACGGATGGGGCGGATCCATGATTGCCACGGAAATTTCGGACATACTGTTTTCAACACCTAACCCCAACCGCGCAAAAACCAACCTCGGGATGCTGGCAGATGATGAGGTAAACATTGTGGTTCACGGCCATGAGCCCACACTATCGGATATAATAGCAACCCTTGCAAATGATGATGAGATGATAGAATATGCGAAGAGCAAGGGGGCAAAGGGGATAAATGTCGTGGGGATCTGCTGCACCGCCAATGAAGTCCTTATGAGGCAGGGAATAGCACCCATAGGGAATTATCTTTCCCAGGAGCTTGCCATTATGACCAGATCAGTTGAAGTTATGGTGGTTGACATACAATGTATAATGCAGTCGCTTGGCAGGCTGACAGAAAAATACCATACCAAACTTATAACTTCCTCACCCAAGTGCAAGATCCCCGGCGCCCTGCATATGGAGTTCGAAGATGACAACGGGCTCAAACTGGCCAGGGAGATAATAAGGATGGCCATAGATAATTATGAAAACAGGCCCAAAGAAGTTTGTATACCTGATATAAGGGAGGACCTGGTTGCAGGGTTTTCAAGGGAATCAATAAAATACATGCTGGGCGGAAAGTTCAGGAGTTCATTCAGGCCCTTAAACGATGCCATCATAGATGGAAGGATACAGGGTGTCGTGGGAATAGTGGGCTGCAACAATGCACGATGCGCACATGACAGGTACCACAATTACCTTACGAGGGAATTCATCAAGAGAGATTACCTGGTAGTCATGACAGGATGCGGGGCACTTTCAGCAGCCAAATGCGGGTTGATGGAATCTGAGGCTATGGAGTATGCAGGAGAGGGGCTGAGGTCCATATGCGAGACTGTGGGAATGCCACCTGTGCTGCACCTTGGTTCCTGTGTTGATAATTCAAGGATACTTACCGTTGTTTCAGATGTAGTCAGGGAAGGAGGCTTAGGTGATGATATAAGCGACCTGCCTGTTGCCGGTATCGCACCCGAATGGATGAGCGAAAAAGCCCTTTCCATAGGGACATATGTTGCAACATCAGGTGTCTATGTCGCATTCAGCGGGGAACCCATACCGGTCGAGGCAAGCAGTGAAGTAAAGGAAATTATGACCACCAGATGGCAGGAGAAATATGGCGGCCAGCTGGAATATATAGCCGATATCGATGAGCTTTTAGCAAAGGTAATCAGTGTGATCCAGCAGAAAAGAAAAGCACTTAAAATTGATACAAAACAAGAAAGAGTACTATTTGATATGGAAGCAAGGAGGGCGTTGAAAGATGTCTAAGATTATTGCAACCAGTGCCATCAAAGGAGCCTACAGGACCATAGAGCGCGCAGAAAATATGCTTGCCCGGAGCATCGAGAAAAACGGCGGGGACTGTAAGGTAGAGTTTCCTGACACGGGTTATTTTTTACCGATCATTTATAGCATGACAGGCATTAAAGTTGAAAAACTTTCAGATGGCCTTCCGGTGCTGGAAGAGGCAAAGAAAATTCTTCCACCGGTACCTTCCGAAAAGTTATGGCTGCCTTATCTTGGCGGGACCCTTGATGCCGGTATTGCAACCCTGTGGGCAGAGGAAATAATCGAGGCAATAAAATATATTGACGGCCCTTCTCCCGTAGATGGAATATGGCTGGGGGCTGCAGCAGATAAGATAATAAGGGAACGTGGTATTGAGTTTGTGGATGGGACAGCTCCCGGGTTTGCCGCATGTGTAGGTGCAGCAAAAGACGGCAAAACTGCGGTAGGAATAGCAAGGGAACTTCAGGAGAAGAATATATATGTATTCATGGCCGGTGAGACAGGCGGGGTCTCAATGGCAGAGCAGCTTGAAAAGGAAGGTGTTGAGCTTGGCTGGGATACAAGGCTCGTACCCTTTGGAAAGGATATAACAGCTGCCATATATGCGCTCGGGTTTGCTGCCCGGGCTGCACTTAGTTTTGGTGGTGTCCAGCCCGGGGATTACAGGAGGATGCTCCTTTATAACAAGAACAGGATATTTGCCTTTGTCCTTGCCCTTGGTGAAGTGGATGAGCTTAAATATGCAAATGCAGCAGGAGCCATAAACTTCGGGTTTCCAACCATAGCAGATACAGATATTCCGGAGATACTGCCAAGAGGTATCTGCACATATGAGCATGTGGTTTCAAACATACCTGATTCTGAGATTGTCAACAGGGCAATCGAAGTAAGGGGCCTTAAGATAACCGTTGAAAAAGTTGATATACCCGTAGCTTTCGGTCCTGCCTTTGAAGGGGAAAGGGTAAGAAAGGAAGATACATACCTCGAATTTGGAGGCAACAGAAGTGAAGCCATAGAGCTTCTCAGGATGGCTGACTCTTCCGAAGTGGAGGACGGCAAGATTGAGGTTTTCGGACCTGAAGTCGATGATGTCAAGGAAGGAGATGTTCTTCCTCTCGGTATAGAAGCTCTCGTATATGGCAGGAAGATGCAGGAAGATTTTGAACCTGTCATGGAAAGGCAGATCCATTATTTTACCAATTATGCAACAGGCATATTCCATATGGGCCAGAGGGATATAGTATGGATGAGGTTTTCCAAGGCTGCCGTTAAAAGCGGGTTCAAGATAAAACACCTTGGAACGATACTGCATGCAAAGATGCATTCGGATTTTGGCAATATCATGGACAAGATACAGATAAAGATATATACAAATCCTGAGGATGTATCGGCCCTCAGGGCCAGGGCAAAGGATATGTTTAAAAAGAGGGATGAAAGGCTGATGAATCTTACCGATGAATCAGTGGATACTTTTTATTCCTGTACACTCTGCCAGTCATTTGCGCCAAACCATGTATGTGCGGTGTCACCGGAAAGGCCAGGCCTTTGCGGCGCCTACAACTGGCTGGACTGCAAGGCTTCCTATGAGATAAATCCTGCAGGGCCGAACCAGCCCATCAAAAAAGGTGAGACAATTGATGATAAAATGGGTATCTGGAAGGGTGTAAACGAATTTGTATATAAGGCTTCAAACCAGACCCTGGAGTCATTCTCGGCCTACTCCATGATAATAGACCCAATGACTTCATGCGGGTGTTTTGAAGTAATAGCCACAATCCTGCCTTCGACAAATGGCATAATGGCGGTAAACAGGGAGTTTTCCGGGATGACCCCGAGCGGTATGAAGTTTTCAACAATGGCAGGAATGGTTGGCGGTGGCATACAGACACCGGGGTTCATAGGAATAAGCAAGTTTTTTATAGGCTCAAGAAAGTTTATAAAGGCTGACGGGGGACTCGCAAGACTGGTCTGGATGCCCAAAATGCTAAAAGAAGAAATAAGGGATCTTATTGAAGAAAGGTCCAGGGAATTCGGGCTTGATGATTTCCTGGATAAAATAGCCACAGAAGAGGAAGCCGAAACAGAAGAACAGGTATTTGAATGGATCCAGAAAGTAGGTCACCCGGTGTTGCAGATGGAACCCATGATGTAAATTGGTATTCAGGGAATTTAAAAAATAAAGCAATATTTTAGATAAATAAACAAGGAGAATCATATGGCGCTGAGTGGTTTGGATATATTCAAAAAACTGCCTAAGACCAATTGTAAGGATTGTGGCTTTCCCACATGTCTTGCATTTGCAATGCAGCTTGCTGCCGGGAAGGTGGAGCTTGAAAAATGCCCGCATGTTTCAGAAGAAGCAAAAAAGGACCTTGCGGAAGCTTCACAGCCACCTGTACTTAAAGTGGAAGTTGGCAGCGGGGACCAGTCGTTTATTGTAGGGGAAGAAACTGTAATGTTCAGGCATGACCGCACTTTTGTTAACGCAAGTGCTTTTGCGGTTACCGTAAAGGATGATATGGATGACAGGCAGATCGAGGAAACGGTAAAGGATATTAATAGCATATCTTATGAAAGAGTTGGGGAAACACTCACAATAAACGCCGTCTGTATAAAAAACAGCTCGGGCGACAGGTCAAAATTTCTTGACGCAGTATCAAAGGTAAGCTCCCTTACCGGAAAACCAATGATATTTGTATCAGGTGATGCAGAAACACTCAAGGAAGCTGCCGAGAAATTCAAGGACAGAAGGCCGCTTATCCATGCTGCAAAAAAAGACAATATTGAAGTTTTTGAAGGCATAAACAGGGATACCGGGTGCCCGATAGTGGTAAGGGGTGAAACAATAGATGAAGTGATAGAAATAACCGAAAAATTAAGGGAGGCAGGGGTCAAAAACGTGGTCATAGATGCCGGGACCAGGGACCTGAAAAGCGACTTTGTTAATCAGGTGGCTATCAGGGCTGCAGCGGTTAAAAAACAGGAAAGAAGGCTTGGATACCCGACCATAGTATTTCCCGATGAGATGACAGATGATCTTCATAAGGAAGCCCTTATCGCTTCATTATTTGTGGCAAAATACGGGGCCATAATAGTGCTCTCCGGTACAGACCGCCAGAATATATTTCCACTCCTCATATACAGGCAGAACATATATACGGATCCAAGGAGGCCGATGCAGGTGGAGGAAAAGGTCTATGAGATTAACAATCCTGACGAGAATTCCCCGATTCTCATAACCACCAATTTCTCCCTTACCTATTTTATTATTTCAGGAGAAGTGGAAGCGAGCAAGGTCCCGTCATGGCTGCTGGTAATGAATGTAGAGGGCCAGTCGGTACTGACTGCCTGGGCAGCGGGTAAATTTGTCCCCGAGCTTATTGCTCAGTTTGTAAAGAAGAGCGGGATAACGGAGAAAGTTAAAAGGAAGGAAATAATAATTCCGGGCTATGTAGCGCAGCTCCAGGGAGAACTGGAGGATGAACTGGGTGAAGGATGGAAAATTTCCGTAGGCCCAAGGGAAGCCGGAGAGGTCCCGAAGTTCCTTAAAAGCTATGCAGCAAAATGACCCGGATGCAGCAAAGGTAAATGACTGTCCTGCTTTTTTATGCGCGGATTTTAAAGTGGTTTTTGCTTCAGGCAGAGCCAGTTATAATGAGGGGTTTGAACCGGAAATTACGCTGGATATGGTTAAATCCAGTTGAATTTGTAATCATAATTGTAACAAGTTAGTAATTCATGTATAATCATCTGAGCTTTGTCAAATAAAA
>JAFGDA010000003.1 GCA_016932375.1 Actinomycetota bacterium
AATTTGCCCAAAAACTCATGTATGCTTAGATTAATGACAGCGCAGCGGATCCTGTTTTTATGATAATGGCGGTAGAACCTGCCGCTGAATTTTTTAACAGAGGCACCTTCAAAATGCCTGCACCCGGCCCCAGGGTTTGTAACGATACGCCACCCTGCTCTCTTTAATTTCATACAGTAATCAAGCTCCTCAAAATATACCGGCCTGTATCCCCTGTCAAATCCCCCCATCTTCTTAAAGATGGAAAACCTTGTGGCAAAAAAAGCCCCGGTTACATAATCCACATCCCTGATTTTACTTTCTTTCAGGTCCATATCTTCCGGGTTTGACCTTCCCTGCCCTTCATACCGGTAAAAACTTTCGCCTCTCATATCCTCTTTTTGCCTTTTATTCAGGCTTTCCACGCTCATGCCGGACCCTTCATGATAAGTAATGAAATTTGAAGTTTTCCTGCCTCCCATATGCTGGATCACATCCTTTTCATAATCGAGGATCAACCCTCCACATACCCCAATACGGTTACTTACAACCGTACCGTCATAAACCTGTTTTTCAGGGACCCTACCGTGCCGGTATTCCGGCCAGGAATCACCATCCTCACCATTTTTCCCTTCCCTAAAAGTACCTAAAAGGCTTTCGAGTGAATCCCTGAAGAGGCGCACATCAGGGTTCAGGAGAACAAGGTATTCAAAATCAACAGTACCACGTAACTGCTTCCGTTTACCCTTCCCGCTGATACCCTCAAAAACCGCATGATTTACCGCACCTGCAAAACCGGTATTTTTCCTTAAGTGTATCAGCCTGAATTTTTCAGGGCCAAATTCAGTGAACTGGTTCCTGAGTTCCCTTATCTTCCGGACAGTGCTATCCGCAGAATTATTGTCCACAATAACAAGATACCAATCCCTGTAATCCTGGCGGGCTATTGAAGTCAGGCAGTCTTCTATAAAATCACTGCTGTTATATGTAACAATCACTACAAGGCTCTGGTGTTTCATTTATCACCGGAAGTTCCGTCACTATTGTTGATTATGAATCTTTTGTATGGTGCCCGTGCCCTGCCTTTTCACCGGATTTTTTGAACCCGGCCCTGGCCTTCCTGCCGGCAACCTTAAAATAACTGTATATCCTGTATGGGAGCCCTCTCTTTACCAGGCCCTCAAGTTCCCTGATCCTTTTGTCCCGTTCCTCTATCATTTTTTCCTGGTTCCGGGATATCCTGTCAAGATTTGCAAGAGCCCTTTCCCTCCCCATAAACAGCTCACTTTCCTTGCCCCGGTCGGGAGCCATTTTTGGATCTTCGACCCACTGCTGTAGAGGCAGGGTGGTTTTTTTAAAATTGAACTGGCTGAACCCGAATTCCATTCCTTTCTTTCCCGCAGTCCTTGCTTTTTCAGGGTCGGAAGCAAGCATTATCAATTTGTCTGCAAGGTCCCCCGGATTCCCGGGTTCAAATACGTATCCCGCTCCTGCACCGGCCATCAGTTCCGCCAATTCGCATACATTGGAAGTAAGTACACACAGTCCCGCCCTGAACCAGTCAAGTATACGGTTTTTGCTGCCAAGCCTTACTTCATAAATATCCCTGTCAATATTTATCCCTGCATCTGCCTCAAGGTAATGGTCCGGCACTTCACTGCCCGGGATCCAGCCTTTCATTACAAACCTGTTTTTATACGGGCTCGATTCTATCATCGAAAGAAAATGGGGGTATGTCTTCATGTCCTGCTCGGGTATTTCACCTCCGGTTGAGACGAACTTTATTTTAGGGTTGCTGTCCATTGCAAGAGAAAGGCCTTTAAAGAGGGTGTCAACATCTGTCCAGGTATTATAACCGCCGGTCCATAATATGACAAAATCATCCTTTTCTATGCCATTTTCTCCACGGATCACTCTTTTTTTGTGCTCATATTTTTCTGAAGGCAATCCGCATGGGATTGTCCGGGTAAATTCATAACCGCAGGTAAAGGTATTAAGCCTCCCAACTGCCCCGAGCTCGCCTATTGTTGCGTATTCCTGTCTTGCCGATACACAGGAAAAAATATCGGCCCCTGTTATGATGTTGTATTCACTGTTCCAGTAATGGAAAAGATGCCTGTCATTTTTATCTATACATGAACGGGCCTGTGCTTCCGCCATTACATGCCCGAAAAGGTCTGCCCATAAGGGAACTGCCTTATCCCCGGGGGCATTTTTTAACTTTGTTCCAATAAATGAAGGATAGAAGGTACAGCCCACCATGCAGTCAGGATTAAATTCCCCGGCTATTTTAAGAAGAAGATCCTTATCCTCAAAGTCATCTTTTTTTAAAATATGGTATTCAAAGCTGTAATTACCATATTTATAGTCTTTGAAACTTGTGCTTACGAATCCATCAGGGTATGCTGAAGGGACAGCATAACAAACCAGGCACAACCGGTGCCCTTTATCCAGCAGCGGTTGTGCAAACTGCCAGGTACGTATACCCGTACCGTATACCTTAATATCATTTTCAAAGGGCATGGGGCTCATACCCAGCATCAGGATTTTTCTGGTCATCTTATTTATTTGTTAAAAAAGATAAAATTACTTTTATTACCAGTTTTTTAGTATAATAAATGCTTAAAAAATCTTGAAACTTTATTTTAGAAGACAATTGGATGAATGACAAGCTAATAAACCGCAGGGAACTAAAATATTATATCAACCATGTAGATTATCTCTATCTGGCAAGCCTGGTATCCAATTTTTTCCAGATAGATAAGAATTGCAAAGATAATGGCAGTTATTCGGTAAGAAGCCTGTACTTTGACAACAAATCCAATAAAGATTATTTTGAGAAAATATCAGGTTATGACAGAAGGGAAAAATACAGGATAAGGATATATAATATGGATCCGTCTCCCGTAAAATTCGAAATCAAGGGAAAAACCGGCAATATAATAATAAAAGAATCCCTTGAAATAGAACCAGGCATAATTAAAGATATAATTTCAGGAAATTATGAACCGCTTCTTAAATACGGAAGCAGTACTGCAAGGAAGATATATGGTGAATTCAGCAGGGATCATTACAGGCCGGTTGTAATCATCGATTACGACCGGAGGGCTTATTCTCTTCCTGTTAACAATATAAGGATAACCTTCGACAGCAAAATAAGGAAATGCGAAGTAAATCCCGGTGATATATTCTCGGACAATTATGATATGTTCCCTGTAACCAATCATAAAAAAATTATTATGGAAATAAAATACAATGGCTTCATACCTTCATGGATAAAAAAAATGCTGCAGGTACAGGGGTTCGAGAGGTGTGCCATAAGCAAATACACTCTTTCAAGATACATGGAAAATTAGTATTATAACCATATTTTAATAACCCATTTCCGGAAAGGATAAACCAATGGAACGTATAACCTTTCAGAAGCTTCTTGACTCGCTCGGCCTTGAGGGCGCATTTAAGATAAACCAGGAGCTAAATATCTGGATGATACTTATAAATCTTGCAGTGGCCTTTGCGGTGGTGATGTTTATATACTTCATATACAAGGCTACATTTACGGGGGTGCTCTATTCCAAAAACTTCAACATCACCCTTGTGGTCGTGTCACTTGTAACCACTTCAGCCGTAATAATCATAAGCTCAAACATTATCCTTGCCCTCGGCATGGTTGGAGCCCTATCCATAGTCAGGTTCAGGATGGCGGTAAAGGACCCGAAAGACATTGGATTCCTTTTCTGGGCGATAACAAACGGCATAATATGCGGCATATCCGCCTACGGCCTTGCAGTCGTATCATCCCTGTTTATAGGTCTTATCGTGTTTGCCCTTTCCAAAAAGATAAGGATCCTTGAACCCTATCTCCTGATCGTAAATCTAAAAGGTACCAGCTCTTCTTCACTTGAGGACGTACTCTCCAAAAACACCATAACCTATAAGATCCGCTCGAGGGTAGCAGAAGCCGGCTCCACCCAGGTGATTACCGAGATGAGGGTAAGGAAGGATAAGCTTTCCATCCTCCTTGAAAAGATAAGGGACCTTGGGGAAGTAACCTATACAAAGCTAGTCTCATACGAGGGGGACCTTGAGGAAGCATAAGGATGGCCCTCGCACACAAAGTGCGTTATGTTTAAGAAAAAAGACCTTACAGTATTAATAGTACTTTTTGCCCTGACCCTGGCTGCAGTATCCTTTTTCATACTGTACCGCCAGTCATTCTCTGTCGGAGGAGTGACAGCCTCAATAGATAACCCAAACAGTACCATATTCGTATCCCTTCCCGAAGGTTCGGATACGGTCCAGGAGGTTACATTTAACTTCCCATTTGAGGAAGGCTATATTTTCATAAGCAGGGCAACCGGCGATAATTCCAAAGACGGGCCCTCCATAAAGGTTAAAAACGGCGATAAATTTGACTTTTTATCCTTCATATCCCACTTGAAGGTAGAGACTGCTTCAGGGAAATTGTTTGATCTCTGGGTAACCACAGGAAACGTACCTATAATCACGATAGAGGCCGGAAAGGATATCCCCGATGAGCCCAAGGTAGACTGTAAAGCAAGCATACTCTCATCAAATCCTGGATATAGCCTTTCAGGAATCGATTGTAAGGTAGAGCTTACCGATATATCTGCAGAAATCCCCAAGAGCTCATACAGCCTGAATATAGCAGAAGACCCCATAACAGGCAATATACCGCAAATCCTTGACTTTTCCCCTTCAAAAAGGTTCAGGCTTTCAGCCTCATATGGCGACCCATCAGTTTTGAGGGAAAAGCTTGCAGCAGAAATATTTTCAATCATGGGTGAGCCCTCCCTGGAGTCAAGCCATGCCGAGCTATACGTTAATGGCAGCTACCAGGGGCTGTACCTTATCTCAAGAAGGATTGACAGGGACACTTTTTCAATCCCAAACTATGACCCCGGGGATGATTTTCCCGGTGTAATATACGAGGCATCGGGCTGGAGGGCAGGCTTTAGCCGGGGGCTTGAAGGCTTTTCACAGGTTGAGCCTGACTATGACAGCGAGACCCCTTACATGGGCCCCTTAGAGGAGCTTATAAGCCTTGTAATGGAGGCGCCTGGGGAGGAGTTTTTAAGGACCTCTTATGATACCCTTGATATTGAAAACACGCTTGACAGCCACATACTATTTTTGCTTTCCGGGTGCCCTGATACCCGTGCGGCCAATCAGTATATCTACAGGGAAAATGGTGGAGATTCAAAGTTTTCATTCTTCCCGGGTAGCTACTACCAGGGTAGCTTCGGAAGGGACCGGTACTCTAAAAAGGCAGGCTCCGGGACTTCCTTTTATGGAACCAGGTTATTTAACAGGCTCTACGATGAAGCCAGCTACCGGGAGGACCTCAAGGCAAGATATAATTCCTTAAGGGAGGATATCCTTAAGGCAGAAAACCTCTCAAGCCTGATTGATAAAAATACCACAGGGCTTACAGATGCATGGGAGAGGAACTCTTCCGCCTGGTCCATATCTGCCCCGGTATATGAGGATTCCATGAGCCCGGAAGAAGATATTGCTTATATAAAGGAATACCTCGGGAAAAGGCTTGCCTTCCTTGATGAATATATAAACAACCCTCCAATCTTCAAGATTGGGGATAGCCATGCATTAATAAACGAGGAGGCCAATACCATCTTCTGCGCCCTTCCTCCCGGATCGGATACCGTCCAGGAGATAAGCTGGGATTGCTGGGATGGAGCCGAGGTTTATATTAAGCCGGTGTCTGTGGGGTCATATACTGCAAGGGAAGAAAAAGACCCGCAAGAAATGGAGGAAGCATTCCTAAAAAACAGCCAAACTTTTAAGGGAGGCAATCTTACAGGGGAAATAACCATGTGGATAGACCAACCTTATGAGGATGAGACAATAACTGATATAGTAACACTATCTGGATGGGCTTTAAACCAGGTTAGCACAGAAGGTACGGGGGTTAAAAATGTTTTTGTCTTCGATGGCCCCGGAATGGATATTGACAATTTCCTTGGTGTTGCTGTTTATGGGAATACCCGTGAAGATGTTGCAGAACACTTTAAAAATCCGGTTTTTGATAATTCAGGTTACAGTTTGGAGATAGACACCACTCTTCTTAAAAACGGAAAACATGACCTTTACGTTTATGCATATGACAGTAAAAGCAATTATTCCCTGCAAATACTGAAAGTTGAAGTTTACAATGGAATTAACCTTTTTGAAAAAGACATAAATATGCAAAAAACACAACTGGGCTGCAACGATAATTACAACTTTGTTGATTATGTTTTCCACGGTATTCTTGAAATTCGCAGCGGATCCTTATTCAAGACCTATGATCTCTGGGTCACTACAGGGGACCTTCCTGTTGTAATTCTTGATACGGGAAATACTGCCATACCGAATTACCCGAAGATCGACTGCTCCTTCCAGTTATTGTCTGCAGTCGATCTTCCCAATTACAGCACTGAAAAAATCAAAAGTACAATCGAGGTAAGGGGCGGTTCAAGTGCATTCTCCGATAAGAAATCATACAGCTTTAAATTTGACAGGGAACTATCATACGATGTCGAACTGAGTCT
>JAFGDA010000034.1 GCA_016932375.1 Actinomycetota bacterium
ATGATATATGCACCATTGACCCCTGCATTTACTTTCATGACAAAATCCACTATGAAGTCTTCTTCCATCAGGCCGGATATACAGTGGCTAACACCTGATGCACTGCGGCCTTTTCCATCATCGATCCCAACCCCTTCCCGGTTAATAAAAATATCATTTCCTGATTTCAGGAAATACCTGTATATGATAGGGGGGTCGCTTACGCCATGGACCTTCCTGGTGGGGATCTCCTCGCTAAACAATATCTTAAAATATTTTTCAAGCAGGTCTTCGGTCTCTCTCTTTGCCAGAATGTCATCATAAAACATATGGAAAGCCCAGTCATCCCTGTACTGCGGATATATGCCATAGGCTGCAAATCCCCCTCCAAGACCATTTGACCTGTCATGCATAAGAGAAATACCTTCAACGGCTGTGCTCCCGTCAAATACCAGGCCAGCCTGGTTCATTACCCCGAAAACGGCACATCCCGAAGGAATCCGGTACCTGGAAAAATATTCCTGGCTATTCTTATATTGATTCATATAATTAATGTCATACATATCTTCATGCAACCCTGCGTTATTTTTTATATAAATTTCTTATTAAATCTCTTCCCTGATAAATAAAAAACCCCCTTAAAACTTCATCGTTTTAAGGAGGCCTCTTTACCTCTCGTCCTGCATATACATCTTTATACAGACAGGAAATATTCAATTTTTAGATATTATATATTATACCGGCCCTGGTTGTCAATTTTAATGAATATTGACGCCTTAATAAAATATCGCCGGCATTCAGGGCAATTATAATAAATTAAAAAATATGAAGCCAGCCTACCAGATATCCCCCATGCTGTTGGCAAATTCGTAGGTGTCCCGGTCAACCACCTTGATTTGTGCAATAGCATCTGCCAGTGGGATATTGCTGGGTTTTTCGTTTACTACCCCGACCATATGGCCGAATATTCCATTATTTATGTTTTCCGTAACACCAAGGGCAAATATGTTCGATAGATAACTATCATACTGATCTGCTTCCCCGCCCCTCTGGGTATAGCCAAGGACATTGACCCTCGGTTTTACGCCTATTTTCCTGTCTATAATATCCGCAAGGCCATATACTATTCCACCAAGTTTTACATTTCCGAACACGTCAACCTCGTCTGCCAGGAGCTGGCCGCCTTCAAGCTTTATTCCTTCCGAAACCATAAAAAGCCCGTGTTTCCTTCCCGCCCGCCTTTTCCTTTTAATCTGTTCGCATAAGGCATCGACATCCACCGGAAACTCCGGAATCAAAGCTCCCCCGGCACCAAGTATGACAGCGCTCCTTACAGCTAAAAATCCGCTTTCCCTGCCCATTACCTCAACCAGCATCTCCTTATCATGGGCAATATTGGAGGAAATCATCATCCTTGTGCATTCAACTATATTTTTCACTGCACTATGAAAACCAATGGAGTAATCAGTGCCAAGGATATCATTATCTATTGTTTGTGGTATTCCTATTGTATTTACGCCTTCCTCTTTTAATTTCGAGGCCACGGTAAGGGTATCATTCCCGCCGGCGCATACAAGAACATCTATATGGTTGGACTCTATGGTTTTAAGTATTTTTTCAACAGCCCCCTCGATTTTATAGGGATTGGTCCTCGAAGTACCAACAATGGTGCCACCGCTGCCACACAGGGTGTCAACAGTTCCGGTATCAAGTGCCATTATCCGGTTCTCAATCAGACCCTTATAGCTGTTCCTTATCCCGAGGATCCCAATATCCTCCCGTTGAAGCATTATGACAAGCGAGCGTATAAAATCATTTATTGCTGAAGAATCCCCGCCGCCAGTAAGAAGTGCAGCTTTTTTTACACCTGACATCCGTCTCCTCCGATATCCATTTTTTCACAAATATCATATTTGATAATTTTGAAAAAGCACTCGATTATAACTTCACGGATATTCAAATAATCCATGCCTTAAAAAATTAACCTATAAAAATCCTTAAGCCCTGAAGCACAAAATTACTTAAATGTTTGAGTATTATATTATCACATGCTAAGAAATATATGGTCGCTGGATGCGTTTAAAATACCGCAACACTTCATGCCGGGACTTTGCATGACTACTCTAATATAACTTTTTCATATCCTCAAGGGTAAGAGGCTCGTATTCCCCTGCATGACCTGCGGTTCCAAAGCCCTCCATCTTGCCTTTTACGGACTGGTAAACAGCTTCTCTTGCCTCACCAAAATACTTTCTCGGATCAAAAGCATCAGGGTGTTCGGCAAGATACTTCCTGACCGCCCCGGTCATGGCAAGCCTTCCATCAGTATCAACATTTATCTTTTTTATTCCACGCTTTATAGCTTCCTGTATGCTCTCCATGGGTACGCCCATGGTCTTTTCCATATTCCCGCCATATTTATTTATGATTTCAATAAGTTCCTGTGGTACAGAGGATGAACCATGCATTACCAGGGGCATTCCCGGCAGTTTTGCCTGGACTGCATTTATTATATCCATGGCAAGGGTGGGTTTGGCTTTAAATTTATAAGCACCATGGCTTGTACCGATAGCAAGGGCAAGGGCGTCAACCCCTGTAAGTTTAATAAACCTTACTGCTTCATCCGGATCCGTAAGCATTACTTTACCTGAGCCTACTCCGTCCTCAATACCACCAAGGGTGCCCAGCTCCCCTTCTACAGAAACCCCAAACTGATGGGCATATTCAACAACTTCTTTTGTTACCTTTACATTCTCCTCAAAAGTTGTCGGGGTTTTTGAATCCTCTTTCAATGAACCGTCTATCATTACCGAGGTAAATCCCAGTTCTATTGCCTCCTTGCAAGTCTGCAGTGAATTACCGTGATCAAGATGAAGTGATATAGGTATACCGGGATTATCTTCTACAGCAGCCTGTACAAGATATTTGATATAATACATGTTTGTATATTCAAGAGCTCCCCTCGATGCCTGAAGTATTACCGGTGATTTTGTTTCCGATGCAGCTCTCATAATACCCTGAATCTGCTCCATGTTGTTCACATTATAGGCGCCTACTCCATAATTGCCCTTTACCGCCTCATCAAGTATCTGTTTCATTGGTACCAGTGCCATGTTTTTCTCCCTCTTATATAATATTTAACAATGCTGATTTGAAGACAATCATTTCCAATTGAGAACAAATCTAAATATTATATCAATTAAAAAAATATTTTTCTAAGACTTTCTACAGCAATTTAACTATCCTACCTTCATGTTTCATTCTTTTGGATAACATAACCTATATCTTGCCCATTTCATGAGAAAGTATAATGGCTTCGGCAACCTCTCTCATGGACTTGCGGTTATCCATTGCAAATTTCTGGATTTTTTTGAAAGCATCTTCTTCATTGAGCTTTTTATCCTTCATAAGTATCCCCTTGGCCCTCTCAATTGCCTTCCTGGTCTCAAGCTCTTCTTTTATTACCTTGGTTTCAATTATAAGCCTGTAATTTTCGATTACGATTGCTGCCTGGTCAGCCACGGTCTGGAGAATATTTATCTCATACTCGTTAAAGTGATGGGGTTTAGAAGTGTAGGTGGTAAGCACGCCAATTACTTTTCCCTTTACGTGAAGGGGCACGCATAGAAGTGAAGAAAGACCTTCTTTCCTGGCTATGTCATGATATTTGTAATCCCTGCTTTCCGATACGTTGTAAATATCAATGGGCCTGTTTTCAAGGGCAACTTTTCCTGCAATACCTTCTCCAGGTTTTAAGGGATTTTTATTTATATAATCCTTGCTTATACTCTGGGTAGCCTTTATTACCAGTTCCTTTTTTATGGGATCAAGAAGCATCAAAGAACATATCTTGGAATCCATTACCTCCGCCGTAACCGTGACTATAAGCTTGAGTATATCTTCGAGATAAAGGTCGGAAGTTATAGCTTCCCCTATCCTTGTCAATGCCTCGATTATACCTTTTGCATCATCTATATTTTTTTCCCTTATAGACTCGGAAACCATTAGAACTCCACCGTATTCTTTTAAAGCCGGGTTTTAATTATCATAAAAAACCGAGTTCTCATTATATTATATAAATTTTTAAAAATGTACAAAAACCCCTATAATTATCTAAATATATGGCCGGAGCTTTTTATGCAAGGGGGAATATTTTGCTTGGCGAAGAAAGAAGAGAATACATATTAAACCAGATAAAAAAAACAGGCAGTGTTAATGCCATAGATATAGCAAGGACCCTGAATGTTTCAGAAGCCACCATCAGGAGGGACCTTAACCGCCTATCCAGGAAAGGGCTTGCAAGGAGAACCTACGGAGGGGCGATGGCCATCATCCCCGTTGGCACTGAAATGAAATTCAATACCCAGAAAGAAAAATTCATAGATGAGAAAAAGAGGATAGCCCTGGCCGCTTCCAGGCTCATAGAGGGTAATGATGTGATAATGATAGAAGCAGGGACAACCGGCATCCAGATCGCCCTTAATATATCCAGCATTAAAAACCTGACGGTAATTACAAACAGCTGTGACATTGCCACCCTCCTTGCAAAGACAAACCCGGAATTCAATATAATATTGAGTGGTGGCATATTGAGGACAGAAACGCACTCACTTATAGGGCCCATTGCCGATTATTCGCTTTCCAGTATAAATGTGGATAAGGCATTTATAGGTATAACAGGTATAGACATAACAAAGGGAATCACGGCAACGGATCATATAGAGGCCCAGACAAAGAAAAGAATCATCGAATGTGCAAAGAAGGTAATCGCACTATGCGACCACTCAAAACTCGGGCATATATCCGTTAATTGCGTGGCTCCTGTAAATAAAATAGATGTTTTAATAACCGATAGCGAAGCGGATAAGGATTTCATCCAGAAAATCAGGAACCTTGATATAGAGGTGATAATTAAATAATCTCCGGTATATGCTTTTTTGCCATCCTACTGTTTAAGAGATTTTTAGTATATGACCTGACTTGACCGCTTAATCCGATTTTTCATGCACTCGAACTGTAAAAACGTGATTAAATGGGGCTTTTTATTGTAAAAAATACG
>JAFGDA010000035.1 GCA_016932375.1 Actinomycetota bacterium
AAGCTGTTTTTATATCCGGTAATCATAAATATACCGGCTGATGGTGGAATACAGGTTGGAGATACAAATTATTATAAGTAGTTTATGGCAGCACGGAAAGCCATCTGTGGGCAGTAACAACCAGTATATTATTATTCCTGTTCTTGTAAATCTTTTTAACATTGTCTTTTTTTACAAGCTGTACTGCAGGAATATTTAAAGTGTCCTGGAAACTGATAAGGTTTGCGGAAGGCCTGTCATCAGATAATTTTGTTTCTGCCATGAGCAGGGGCTTATCATTTTTTGTAATAAGGAAATCCACTTCCTGCCTGTCTTTATCCCTCAGGTAATTAAGCGAAAAATTTCCCCGACCATAATCTTTCCACATCTCGACCGCTCTTAATAATTCCAGGGCTACAAGGTTTTCAAAACGGGCGGCTTCATTCTCAATGACCGGATAGTTAAATAAATAAATCTTTTTCTCTTTAAGAATGCTCCTTGAAATTTTTTTGGTCCATGGAGAAATCCTGAAAGTAAGATAAAAAGAATCAAAAAGCAGCAGCCAGTTTTTAACTGTATCAAAAGCTACCTTCAGGTCCAGTGCAATATTATTTATTGAAAAGGGACTTCCCACCCTCGAAGGTATAAGTGCAAAAAGTGTTTCTACAAGGTCAAGATTGCGTATATCTGCAAATGTTGTAAGATCATTCCGCACAATTTGCTGTCCATATGCTAAAGACCATGCTGACCAGAAAGATTTTTTACCCTTTATAAAAGGCTCCGGGAATCCGCTGAGTTCCCAGAGGTTGCCGAAATTATCAGCAGTGTTTCCGGATACATACTCTTCAAAATCATTTAAGGGATTTTTTAGAAAATCTGCAAAATCTATTTTTTGTTGATTCAGCTCAGATAATGTAAATGGGAAAATATGGAACTTAAGATACCGGCCTGCGAGTGAATCCCCGGCTTTTCTTGAATATTCAAGACGTCCGCTTCCGGTTACAAGAAATTTATATTCCTTTTCAAATTGGTCATAGATGCCTTTGATATAATTTTTCCAGTCCCTGTATTTGTGTATCTCATCAAGGATGACAAGGGGTTTTGATGAAATGCTGCTTTTTGGTATTTTAGAAAAAAACACAGGATCGGCTATAAGTTTTCTTTTATCGGCATCAATATCCCAGTTGAAGTAGATAACATCCCGGAAATCCTTTGCTGCAATATCCCGGGCAAAAGTAGTTTTTCCGGACTGGCGGGGCCCTGCAAGCAATATTAACGGCTTGTCTGGCAGCAGCTCATCCCAGATTTCTTTATAGATTGTTCTTTTATTCATGATAAAAGTTTAAACCATACTGGGAAAAAGTCAAGTAAATTTCCGAGTATACCTGAAATATGATACCGGCCTCTATATCTTTCCAGGTATTGATATATTTTTATCAATTTTTCTACTCCAATATCTGTATTTTCTTATCTTTTAATCCAATCATAAATATGTCGACTGGTGGAGGAATATAGGTTGGTGAGCCATAAGCAGATTCTTGTAAGTTTAAGAAAAAGACTCTAGGCTTAAGGATTATAATGGATTTTCGTCCTGTTTTGAGCTTATAAGTAAACAAAATCAAGTGCATTAAAAAATATTAAAAATATATAGGTTATTTTTATCCTATATTGTTTTATAATTTATTTGAGATGATTTAAATGCTTATAAATACAAAAAACATTGTTTCATTAACAGAAGCGAACCAGAACTTTTCCAGAGTTGCAAGAACTGTCGATGAAAAAGGATCGGTTATAATTTTAAAAAATAACAATCCTCACTACATAATTATTGATTTTAAAAAATTTGAACAACTTGGAATTTCAGTAAATGAGGATTTGGAATCTATAGCCAGCCGAATCCTGCAGGACAACCTAGAGGCATTTAAGGAACTTGCCAGATGAACAAGCTTGATAAATAATATTGAACTCCATTTTACTCAATTCGAACTCATTGAACTCGGAACAGGAATTGCTGATGGAAGTATTGATTCTAAACAAATAACGAAGTGGATTCTAAAGCATAAAAAGCCCTGATAGTCCGGATTTGTATTCTGTGGCTTTCTGCAGAAACGAAGATGGAACCATGATTCCATGCTATCCATGATTTCAAACTCATAAACACCAGTACTGTTATTATTATGTGCTTATTGGATGAAAACATTTAACATGATGTCTGAATTTGATAAAAAACAGGCATCAAGATATCCATTATATATAACAAAACAGATACTTTTTACATTAACTGTAGAAGTCTATTGCCTTCTATGACTTGATCTCTGCAAAAAGGTTTGCCATCTCTATTGCGCTTAAAGCTGCCTCCCAGCCTTTATTTCCCTTTTTCAGCCCGGCCCTGTCAATAGCCTGTTCAAGATTATCGGGAGTGATAACCCCGAAGGCTATGGGTATATCCAGGTCCAGCGATATCTTTGCGATCCCCTTTATTACTTCGCTGGCAATATAATGGTTATGGGAAGTGTCACCTTTGATAACCGCACCGAGGCATATGATTGCATCATATTTTTTTGATATAGCCATCACTTTTACGGCTGAAGGTATTTCAAATGCCCCCGGTACCCAGGCGATTTCAATATTTTCTTCGGGGCACCTGTGCCTGTTAAGGCAGTCGAGCGCTCCATCAAGGAGTTTAGCTCCCACAAAATCATTGTACCTGCTTATGACGATCCCGAATTTAAGGTTTTTAGCATCAAGCTTGCCTTCGTATTTTTTCATTTTAATCCATTCCTTTCGTTTCGCTTAAAGGTGTAAAACAGGATTAAAACCCGTTTTACTTAAGCAATTTTTCTTTAATAAATTTTATCAATTTTCAACCTGGTTTCTTTTTAGGCTTTTTAAAACTGCACACAATTCCTTTCTTTAATCTTATTAATCGAGCAAATGATTCAGCTTTTCCTTCTTTGTTTTTAAATAATTCCTGTTTTCCTCATTTGGCGCTATCTTTATGGGTATCCTTTCTACAACTTTCAGTCCATAACCCTCAAGGCCAACAATCTTTTTGGGATTATTGGTCATGAGTTTAATTGTCGAAAGCCCGAGGTCGACCAGTATTTGCGCACCTGTGCCATAATCCCTGAGGTCTGCATCAAAACCGAGGTGGAGATTGGCTTCCACTGTATCCATGCCTTTTTCCTGGAGCTCATATGCCTTCATCTTGTTGCACAATCCTATGCCCCTTCCTTCCTGAGCCATATACAGTAGGACTCCCCGGCCCTTCCTGTTTATCATTTTAAATGCGCTGTCCAGCTGCTGGCCGCAATCGCACCTTTTAGAACCGAAGGTATCCCCGGTAAGGCACTGGGAATGGACCCTTACAAGGACATTTTTCTGGCCCCGGACCTCACCCTTTATAAAAGCCAGATGAGTTTCGGGACTTATTTTCGAGCGGTAGGTTATGGTCCTGAAAACCCCCCATCTGGTGGGAAGATTTATTTCAGCCACCTTTTCTATCAGTTTTTCTTTTCTTTTCCGGTATCTTATAAGTTCTTCTATGGTAATTATCTTAAGGCTGAAATTCAGGGACATCTTCTTAAGCTCGGGAAGCCGGGCAAGCTCACCGTCTTCACTAATGATTTCACAGATAATGCCTGCAGGGTAAAGCCCGGCTATTTTGGCCAGGTCCACTGCGGCTTCAGTGTGGCCGGCCCTCGTAAGTATGCCTCCGTCCTGGGACTTCAGTGGAAAGATATGGCCGGGTATAGAAATATCTTCCGGCTTTGTCGAGGGATCAATAAAAGCCCTTATGGTCTTTGCCCTGTCAGCTGCCGATATGCCGCTCCCTGTTATGGTTCTTGCGTCTATGGATACTGCCAATGCCCCTAAGCTGGAGGACTGGTTTTTTGATTCATAGCTTATCATGGGTATTTTAAGCTCTTCAAGCCTCTCCTGCATACAGGGTAAAAATAACATTCCGCGCGCATGGGTTATGAAAAAATTTACCGATGAAGAAGTGGCTTTTTCTGCAGCCTGGAAAAGTACTCCCTCGTTGTTAGGTGATTTATCATCCACAATAATTATTATTTTTCCTTCTTTTATATCCCCTACTGTTTCTTCAATCGTAGAAAAGAAGAAAGGTTCTTTTTCAGATGAAACCATATTTCTCAAGCTTCTCCTTTAATTCCTGGTCTTTCCGGGCATCAGTCTCCCTGGTGCCTGGTTTTTTCACATTTTCAAGATAATTTATTACATAGCGTGCAAGCATATCGACCTCAACATTGACATAGTCCCCTGTTTTCTTAGAGGCAAGGTTCGTATTTTCAAAAGTATGGGGTATTATTACCACATCAAAATAACCGGGCCCTGTCTCTGACACGGTAAGGCTTATTCCGTCAATGGCTATGGAGCACCTTGCAGTTACAAATGGCCTTATGCAGGAGTCCATTTCAAGCCTTACTTTTTTTGAACGGTCAATGCTGGCTATTTCCAGTATCCTGGAAGCCGCATCGATATGGCCGCTTAAAAAATGCCCCCCCATCTTCTGGACGGGTGTCAGCGAGTCTTCAAGGTTTACGATATCACCCGGCCGGGCATATCTCAGTGCAGTTTGTTCAATAGTCTTATATGATATGTCAAAAATGAAACTGGAACCCGTAATATCCCGGACTGTCAGGCAGATGCCGTTTACCGCAATCGAATCCCCAATCAGGGAGTCCCCGGACAGCATACTGCTTGAAATCTCAATAGTAGCTTCCTGGCCCATTTTTGTTATTTTTAATATTTTTCCCGCTTCCCTTATTATACCCGTAAACATGTAAACCTCTTTTATCCGTATTATTTCTGTAATTTAAAATCCTGCATGGGATAACAATGGCCATGTATGCCGGTTTGTGCCTGAAGGATATGCAGTTATCATTATATCCTGCCCGGTCCTTTTTATATCCTTAAAATCCAGTTTGATGCTGTCATTCATCTTATCAATGCCAAGATCCCTGAACATATCCAGGCTCTGTCCCCCTCCTATTATCTTTGGTGCGATGAATATAAGGAATTTGTCAATGTAGCCTGCTTTAAGAAAGGAAGTAAGAAGCCCAGGACCGCTTTCGAGAAGTACTGATACTACGCCGCATTCATTATAAAGATATTTTAGTATTTCTTTAAGGTCCAGCTTACCCTTCCGGCTTTCCCCAGTAAAAATCACCGGTATTCCATGCTTTTTGATTTTTCCTGCCCTGCTGGTTATTTTACCTGCATTGTTTTTGCTGCAGAATATTAGTGTCCTGCACCAGGAAGATGTCTTTACAACCCTGGATTCAAGTGGAATTTTAAGGCTGCTGTCAAGGATAACCCGGCAGAAGCTTTCAGGGCTATTCCCATAAAAATTGCCTGCGGTTTCCACCGCCAGTTTTCCGCCGGCTTTTTTTGGATAAAGGCCGGGATCATCATTGATTATTGTGCCTATCCCTGTAAGGACACAGCCATATTCGGCCCTGATTTTCTGGACCTGTGCCCTTGATTCAGCGGAGGTGATCCATTTTGAATCAAATGAGCCCGTAGCAAGTTTTCCGTCAAGGGTAGATGCGATTTTTGCGCATATAAAGGGCAGGCCTGTTCTTATATGCTTGAAAAAGACCTCATTTTGCATGATTATCTCATTTTCGAAAAGGCCTGTACTTACTTTTATTCCGGCTTTTCTTAAAGCATCAATACCTTTGCCGTTAACTGAAGGATTTGGATCCTTTGCTCCTATAACCACCTCTTTGAACCTGTTTTTAATCAGAGCATCCACGCAGGGCGGCGTCCTTCCCTGGACTGTGCAGGGTTCGAGGGTGACATACATGGTAGAATCTTTGACAGAAACCGCGCTATTGTTCATGGCTTCTATCTCGGCATGAGGCATGCCTGCTTTTTTATGATAACCGGTGGACAGCAGATTGCCATCTTTTATAATTACGGCTCCGACCATTGGGTTGGGCCAGGTTGATCCCCGGGCCTTTTCTGCCTGTCTTATGGCAATTTTCATATATCTTTTGTCTTCAGCAGTAAATTCCTGCGCTTTTTTCATCTTTGTGCTGCCTTTATTTACATTATCCCCATGGTACCGGCCCCACGTGCCCTATTCTTGCTGGTAACCATAGTTAATCGGTAACCAAAAAAAATAAGCCATGAAGAGAAACCATGGCTTATTTTTATGTTCTTTAAGTCATAAATTCTCTCTCATCCAGACTATTACTGTCGGTCTTAGAATTTCACTAAGTCAGCCTGCCTTGCAGGGTTGCGGACTTTTACCGCCGGTAGGGGATTTCACCCGTCCTCGAAAATTTATAGTTATTATCAGCTAAAGCTTAATTTTTAAAGGTACATCCTAACTGTCTTTCAAACTGTTTACTGAACGTATAAATCGTCATGCTTTACATTTTTTTCTGACAGTTGAAAATAAATTATAGCAGGAAAGATACATATTACAAACGTAAATTTTTATTATCCTGTAATCTACAGGCGGTTTCCAGGTTCTGATTATATAGGACCCGAATTAAAATCTTCCTATAAACAAAACAAGTCCCTCCCAGGGTTTGCCAATCATGATCCACGATCCGGGTAATAATGTAGTAAAATTATTTAGTAATGCTTTTTTAGGGCAATTAAGACAATTTAGCTGTTTCAATTG
>JAFGDA010000036.1 GCA_016932375.1 Actinomycetota bacterium
AATGGTTTTCAAGAAGGAAGTTCAATCTTAGTTATGGGTAGTCTCCTGTTTTGAAAGCCTGGTAGTATGAAATTGGTATATAAAGATAATAAAAATAAGTTTATTTAAAATTAATGAGAGGGAGGGAAGATAATAACAGGGACTTTGTATAAAAATATTCAAAACAAAAAGGAAGGTGTGTAAATGGGAAAATGTTAGGTTTTATTTTAATATTATCAGTGAAAGGAAAGGAATAGTTATGAAAAAGATATTGGTCTTACTATTTGTAGCAATTCTGGTGGTTACAATTGGTGCAGGATGCACAAAAACAGCAGCAGGAGAAACAACTGAGGAAGCTGGAGAAACGACTGAGGCAGCGGAAGAAACAGCTGCCGTTGAAGAAAATCCATCCGGGGAGATTGTATTTACCCATTACTGGTCATCCGGTTCATGGAAGGACTCCTGCGATGCATTTCTTGCAGCTTTCAGTGAGAAATATCCTGACATAAAAGTAACCCGCAATGATGTTGAAAGTGAATCCTTCAAAACCCAGATAGGAGTTATGCTGGCAGGGGATAACTCACCCGATGTTTTCAGTTATTGGGGAGGAGCAAGAACCCAGTTCTTTGTTGATAAGGGCTTGTGCATGGATATATCTGGTGCCTGGAAAACATTTAACCTGGATAGCCAGTTTGCTCCAACGACAAAGGAAGCTGCAGCAACTTATAATGGAAAAGAATACGGGGTACCTCTTTCCATGTTCCCGATGTATGTTTATTACAATAAAGAGGTTTTTGACCAGTATGGCCTGGCAGCTCCCACAACATGGGATGAATTTTTAAGTGTGTGTGACACATTGAAGTCCAATGATGTGATACCAATTGCATTGGGGACAAAGGACAGGTGGCCGGCTTATGTATGGTTTGATGCCATACTTGTAAGAACTGCAGGCCTTGACTTCAGGGAAGGTCTTATGGTTGGCGAGGAAAGTTACACTGATCCTAAAGTATTGAATGCATTTACAATATGGGCAGAATTGCTGGAAAAAGGCTATTTTGATTCAAGCCATGCATCTTTAGGTTATGGAGAAGACCTGGCAAAAGTGGCCAGCGGAGAAGCAGGCATGGTTTATAATGGGACTTTTGCAGTAGGGACACTTACAGTCGATCTTGGCATGGTGGCAGGTGAAACTTTAGATTTCTTCAAATTGCCTGCAATTGATACCAGTGTTAATGAAGCAATTCCGGTAAGTTATGATGTTATTGCTGCTTCAGCAAACGCCAAGAATCCTGAATCCGTAAAGTATTTCATGGAATTTGCGGCATCAGTTGACGCGCAGAAAATATTCAAGGAATATATTCAGTGCCTCAGCCCGAATATCAATCTTTCCGAGGACATGTATTCTGAATTCGAGAAAAAAGAGATAGCACAGATGGAAGGTGTATCGAATTTCTTCCCATATGATCTTGCAACAGATCCGACTGTAGCAGATGAAGGGTTGACAGCGCTGAGTAACTTCCTGGCAAATCCTGCAAATATTGAAAGTATACTTGCAGATCTTGAGGCCGCAGCAAGAGAAACATTTGGTGAATAATCAAAGTGTCCGGTAAATTGTTGTTAGTTCAGGTTAAACACTCAGGTTGAGTAGATTGGGAGAAGGCAATATCATTGGAACAGGATGGTTTTATTGATTAACTTGCCTTCTCCCAAAACAGGTAAATAATTATGACTATTATTATTAAAATTTTTATCCAGTTGTATTCAGGTATCAAGATTAATAATATTTATCCAGGAAAATTAATATTTTGAAACGAAGAAGAATTAATTTAGGCAATATCGGTGAAAAGGTAATTACACCCATTATATTTTTACTTCCATCCCTGTCAGTGTACCTGGTTTTTACTTTTGGAACTTTAATATATTCTTTTGTTTTAAGTTTTACCGATTATGATGGCCTATCAAGTCGTTTTAATTTTATAGGACTTGCTAATTATATAAAGTTATTCAAGGATGCGACTTTTTATATCGCACTTAAAAATAATGTAATCTGGGCTGCGGTTTCATTGATAGTCCCAATGTTTTTAGGATTGTTTCTTGCGGTGCTTGTGGACAGGAAGATACGTGGCGAGAACATATTTAAAAGCATTTTTTATCTTCCCCAGACCCTGTCATTTGTAGTTATTGGTGTAATCTGGTCCTGGGTTTATGAGCCTACAAAAGGCATTATCAATTCAACGCTGTCCGCAATCGGGCTGGATTCCCTCGCGCAGCAATGGATAGGTGATCCAGGGCTGACGATTTATTCACTGGTCCTGACAGGAGCCTGGCAAATAACAGGTTATACAATGGTATTATATCTTGCCGGCCTCAGGAGTATCAGCCAGGACGTTATAGAAGCATCAAGAATTGATGGTGCAAACAACTGGCAGTCATTCTGGTATGTTGTTTATCCTATGTTAAGAAATATAAGGACTGTGGTAATAGCCACAATTATAATAAATTCATTTAAGATTTTTGACCTTGTTTTTACAATGACACAGGGTGGGCCTGGTGAAGCTTCTAATGTGCTTGCACTGTTTATGTATAAGGAAGCTTTCTGGAAATTCAGGATGTCTTACGGGACTGCAATATCAGTAATCCAATTTTTAATTATTTTTATTGTTGTGGCTGTATATTTAAGCAGGACGATAAGACAGGAAGGAGAAGTATAAGAATTAACAGGCAGGTCATAGATAAGGATAAAATAAATAAAAGTATCGGGCGCATAGTTCTATACTTAACCTTGATTGTGCTTGCATTTATGTTCCTCGTGCCCATTTACGGGTCAATAGTGACATCATTTAAATCAATTGAGGAAATACTTACCGAAGGATTCTGGAGCCTGCCCAATCATTTTAGCTTTGAAAGTTATGTTGAAGCATGGCAGTTAAAAAATTTTGGGAGATACCTGTTAAATAGTTTTATTATCACAATACCGTCTGTAATTATATCCATACTTGTTGCATCGCTGGCGGCATACCCCTTATCGAGGATTAAGTTCAAGGGCCAGAATATTATATTTTTCCTGTTTGTTGCCGGATTATTCCTACCCCCGCAGATAAACCTGTTACCTCTTTATAAATTCATTAATATGATAGGGCTTTATGATACTTACTGGGCCTTGATTATTGTGCATGTTGCATTTGGCCAGCCCATCTGTGTTTTTATACTGAGAAATTTCTTTATAAATATCCCGTTTGAAATCCAGGAAGCAGCTAAAATGGATGGCTGCAGTAATTTCAGGATATATTCAAGGATCATAATGCCGCTTGCCAAACCGGTAATAGCAGTATTGTTAATCTTTCAATTTACATGGGTATGGAATGATTTCTTATGGGGCATGATACTTACCCAGGGTGAGAATGCCAGGCCTGTAACCGTGGCACTTTTTAATCTGCAGGGAATGTATGTAGTTGAGTGGAATATCCAAACTGCTGGGGCAAACATTACGGCAATACCGACAATTGTTGTTTTCCTGTTATTCCAGAGATATTTCATAAAAGGAATAACACTTGGTGCGGTAAAAGGCTAAGAAAGATAAGCAGGGATTTTTAAATTATATTGATTTTAACTAAGGGCTTTCAAGGTAAAAGGTAAATATAAAACTTTTAATGTATGGTTTTAATTGAAAAGCCAGGAGGAGCCAGGATTGAAAAACTATTCTCACAGGGAAAGAGTGATTACTGCACTTGATCACAAGGAACCTGACAGGGTCCCGAGGGATCTGGGTGGCAGGGTTTCTTCCATGATGATTAATCCATATAATGCTTTAAAAAAATATCTTGGCCTGGATGAATGCGGTTATGACACTATTAACGGCGATTATTTCGTGGTTGAGGAATTTGACGAACGTATACTTAAAATCTTTGACATAGATTTCAGGAGAGTATTCTTAAAAGCAAGTTCCGGATATGAGAAAGTTGTAAGGGAAGACGGTACCTGGCTTGACGATATGGGATTTACAAGAAGATTCAGCGGAATATATGGTGAAATGGTAGATCATCCATTAAGAAAAGCTAAAGATCCGGAAGATATTAAGAAATTTAAATTTTTTGATGCCTATGACCCTGCAAGGGTTGAAGGCCTTAAAGAGAGGGTTGAGTATTTATATAACAAAACTGATTATGCCATTGTTGCGGCCGGAGCAGTGGGGGGACTCCTTGAAACAAGCCACTGGATGAGGGGTTTTGACCAATTTCCTGTGGATTTAATGGTAGACAAGAAAATGGCCCATGCCCTTCTTGATAAGTTAAATACTTATTATATTGAGTTGATGGACGTTTTTTTAAATATAATAGGACCTTATACCCAGATGGTAGAAATGGCCGACGATCTTGGAAGCCAGAATAACTTGCTGATATCCCCTCAATTATACAGGGAAATGATACTACCGTATTATAAAAAACAGCTCGACTTTATAAAATCAAAAACAAATGCGAAGATATTTCACCACTCATGCGGTTCTGTCGTTAAGGCTGGAGACCTGCTTTTAGATGCAGGGGTCGATATCCTGAATTCGCTTCAGCCAAGGGCAGCCGGTATGGATACAACTTTCCTTAAGGACCGATATGGTGACAGGCTCAGTTTCCACGGAGGAATAGATATACAGGAGGTCTTACCGAGGGGGAACTTAAATGATATAGAAAATGAGGTAAAAAGAAGAATTGCTATTTATGCCCCTAAAGGGGGATACGTAATATGCGCTGCTCATTGCATCCAGGACGATGTCTCTCCGGAAAATGTTTCCGCTTTATACGAATCTGCAAAAAAATGGGGGTCATATCCTTTAAACGATGAATTATTAAGATTAAGGAAGAGTATCCCCCCTGAATGATTTCCCTGGTTAGAAGTGAGCTATATTGCGGGGTGGCTTTTAATAAATGATTGGCTACAAAAAGTATTTAGAAAAAATGATTGATGATTAGAAGGGTAGAATAATGGAAAATATAAGGTTGGCCATGATCGGCGCAGGGACTCATTCAACGAATGCTTTATATCCAAGTCTTAATTTTATTGAGGGTATTGACAGGGTTGCGGTATGTGACATAAAAGAAGGACTGGCAAAAGAAACTGCAGTAAAATACGGATTTTCAAAAAGTTATACTGACTACAGAAGGATGTTTGAAACAGAAAACATCGAGGGTGTGATTATATGTATCAACGCGAAAGAGCATCCTGCCGCAATTAAAGAAAGTTTAGAGCACGGCATTGATGTATTTGTTGAAAAACCTGCTGCTATTTCCCCTGTAGAATGTAAAGAAATCCTGGAGTTGTCAAGGGAAACAGGCAGATTTGTAATGGTGGATCACCAGAAAAGAAGAGCCTCCGCATATTTGAAAATGAAGGAAATCATAAGCAGGAAGGAATTCGGGGATGTCGTAATGATTGAAAGCAAGCAACATGGGTATCCATATACTTCACTATTTAACTGCCTGATTGAATTACAGATCCATAATATTGATATACTGAGGGCATTTGGCGGGGAAGTTAAAAATGTAAATGCTTTTCAAACAAAGATAGCAGCCAACAGGTCTGCAATAACACTTGTTCTCGAATTTGAAAACGGGGTCATCGGGACCACACATATCGGGACTGAAGGGAACAGGGGTGTTTATTGTGAGAGGCTGGAACTGGTGGGTTCAAAAGGGCAGGGGGTTTTTGTAGAAAACGTGAGAAAAGTAACCCATTATAATGAGAATGACTCTTATACATGGGAGCCTGACTGGATGCCGCATTTGCGGAATGCTTCGTTGATGCTTGATGGGTATCTGGGAAATCTAATCCACTTCTTTGATTGTATCAGTAACGGTAAAGAGCCTACTCCCAATATTTATGATGAAATGAAGGCGCTTGAAATTATCTTTGAAACCTGCAGGCAACTGGGCATCAGTACGGATTGGGACATTGTAATCGGTGAGAAGTAAATAAAAGAAATGGAAGGTAAATTATCATGCATGGTTTTTTAAATGACAGGATCCGTATAGAGCTGAAAAATATAGTGGGTGAAAAGAACATATATGAATCAGGTTTTGATAAAGACGCATATTCGGTCGATGTATGGAGCGTGTCAAGGAACTGGGTTGATTCTGGTTTAATAAAGGAGCTGCCGAATTTTGTCGTCCTGCCTGAAAACACGGAACAGGTTTCAAAAATCCTGAAACTGGCCAATATCTATTCAATTCCAATTACTCCAAGAGGTGCAGGAGCAGGGGGACTTGGCGGGGGCATTCCATTTTTCGGGGGGATTGTCCTGGATATCAAGAAACTGGACAAAATCATGAGCCTGAGTGCAAAGTCTTTAAATATCAGGGTGCAGGTCGGGATCATGCAGATTGACCTGGAAAAGTATTTAAACAGCAAAGGATACACACTAAACCACCTTCCGGCTTCTATTTATTGTTCAACGCTGGGAGGCTTTTTATCCACAAGAGGTTCAGGTGTCCTTTCAAGCAAGTATGGAAAAATTGAAGATATGGTACTTAGCCTGGAAGTGGTTTTACCGACAGGAGAGATAATAAATACGTTACCGGTGCCGAGACATTCAGCAGGGCCAGGCATAGAAAATGTTTTTCTTGGGGCTGAAGGAACCTTAGGGATCATAACAGGTGCGACCCTGCAAATATATTACCTGCCTGAAGAAAGGTATTTCAGCAGCTTTTTGTTTGATAATCTTCACTTTGCACTTGAAGCAAGCAGGGAGGTAATGGTAAACGGGCTGGAGCCAAGTGTTTTAAGAGTATATGATGAAGGTGATACGAGGGATGTGGTAAAAAAGGAACTTGGTATAAATATTGAAAGCGGTTCATATGTGGTCATCAGCTTTGATGGCTTTAAAGATATTGCATTGGCACAGAAAAGAAGGGCTGAGGAGATTTTCAATGGATACAGGGCTAGGGACCTTGGAGCGAAATTCGGTGAAAAATGGTGGGAAAACAGGTATGACCCTTATTATCCACCGCATACACTGGAGTCCAAAAAAGATCTATACGGGGTTATAGATACTGTTGCCACCCATGACAACATTGAAAATTTATACCTGTCAATGAAGAGCGAGCTTGAAAGTAAATTCAGCGAATGGGGAATTATCTACACTGCCCATTTCTCACATTGGTATAAGTGGGGTGCATCAGTATATCCAAGATTCATTGTCAAAAAGCCTCCGGAAAACTCCCACGACTTTATGGAATTAAACAATGCCATCTGGGATTGTGCAGTGGAAGTCATCCTTAAAAATAATGGTGTATTGAGCGAGCATCACGGTATAGGGTTTCAATTATCTCCATATATGCGGGCTCAATACAGGGATGGATATAAGGTTCTTGAAAGTTTGAAAAAAGGATTGGATCCTAAAAATATTATGAACCCAACAATATTCGGGTTTGATTTATAGAAAGAAGTGGTATTCGATGCATATAAATGATTATCTGGATACTATATATAAGTGGAAAAATTGTCCTATGGCCAACTATGTTTGCCCTGTTGCCAGATATACCAAACTCGAGACAAATACTCCAAGAGGGTTGGCCTTCATTTACTCACTTGTAGCCGGTAACCTGAAAAAAATTGATAAGGTCGCTGTTGAAAGGACATACCAGTGTAATTTATGCAGGGCCTGTGAGGCAATAAGCAGGGATGATTCCAGCATACCTGAACTTATCCTTGCAGCCAGGAGAGATATAGTTGAAATGAATATGGCTCCGGAATCTGTTATGAAGTTGAAAGATGATATCTGTAAGAATAGCAGGCTCCTTGATAAAGACTGGTTGGAGAGCGCTGTTTCAAGTGCGAAATCTTTACCGGACACGGTGGTCGTTATTAATTATGAATCAGAAAGTTCAAAGAAAATATTTTTATTGATTAAAAAATTGCTTGACAGGGGAAATACTGGTTGTATTGAAATAAATATTGGAAAACACCCTGCCCCGGCAGCAATGCTTGATGAGCTGGGCTATAAGCAGCTGTCAGGCACAGTTTTAAATAACCTTACCTTCCTGATACAAAATTTAAAATTTAAAAAAATGGTTTTTATCACTCCGTACGATCTTGAGCTGCTATTAAAAACAAGTACGGTTGATGCAGGGTTATCTAAACTGGTCCACTCATTTGAATTTTGTGAAGGGTTCATAAATAGTGAAAAGAAAACCCCTGCAAAAAAGAATGAAAAAATTATTTATATTGACTCCGGAGGGAACAGGAAATCTGGCAAATTTTATGAAATCCCAAGAAAATTACTTGCTGATTCAGCAGGTTTAAACATACAGGAGATGGTATGGAACGGAAAGGAATCTGCCTGTTGTGGCGGACTGACTTTACAGTATCTTTATCCTGGAATTTTTAATGGAGTTATAAGTTTAATATATGGGGAGCTGAAAGAATATGGCTCAAAAAAAATAATAACCCCCTGTCCCCATTGCATCGACAACCTTAAAACGAATGAAGATTTAAGGAATAATTACGAAATCGTGGATTTATGGGAAATGATTTTTCAATAGTCCTGATAACATTAGCCAAAGATAATCCAAATCAAAAATGAAAGAACAATATTACCTGGGTTCGGATATTGGGACGAGTTCATGTAAGACGGCAATCATAAATGAGAATGGGAAGATTGAGGTGAATTTAAGCGGGAGGGAATAGTTGGATACAGTTGAATTAAAAATTGAAAATATTAACAGGAATTCATTTAAAAATTACGGAAAAGTACTGGATGTTCCTGAAAATAAACCCACGCACTCGGATAAATGTTTCGATATATGGATGGGCTTTGAAGATATTTATTCAAAAAGGAACAGGCCAAAATT
>JAFGDA010000037.1 GCA_016932375.1 Actinomycetota bacterium
ATTTAATAAGACTTTACGGGGAATCATGCTTTCTGTAAGAGAAGCACAAAAGATTGTTTTACATTCAGAATTTCCGGTCAGGAAAATAAGATTACCAGTTATCGACAGCCCTGGAATGGTGATTGCCCGGGATATTATTTCCAGGGATAATATCCCTGCATATGATAGTTCCTCTGTAAACGGGTACGCAATAAGGTCCATTGATGTAAAAGGAGCAGATAAAAGTTACCCTGTAAAGCTTTTACTGCGGGATGAAGATATACCTGCGGGAAAAGTACCGGTATCCGTAATAAATCCGGGATTTTGCGTTTCGATAATGACCGGCGCACCAGTACCCTGTGGAGCTGATGCTGTTGTGATGAAAGAGGACACACAGAGAGATGAATCACATGTCCTTATATTCAGGGAAGTGCGGGAAGGAGAAAACATCAGGCGCAGCGGGGAGGATATTGGAAAAGGCAATATAGTGCTTTCTGCAGGGACCAGGATATATCCTGCCGAGACAGGTGTACTGGCTTCTATTGGCATAAGTGAGGTAGAGGTCCAAAGACCTCCTGCAGCAGGCATTATTTCAGTAGGGAATGAGCTTGTAGCAGTGGACGGGAAGCTTGAGAGGGGAAAAGTAAGGGACAGCAATAGTTTTTCCATTTCATCCCAGCTCAAGGAAACAGGCATCGACCCTTTAAGATATGGCATAGTAGAGGATCATGAAAAGCCGTTGAAGGATATTATAGAAAAAGCTATTTTAAGATGCGATATACTGGTTTTAAGCGGTGGAATTTCTAACGGGGAAAATGATATTGTAAAGGATGTCCTGCAGGATATGGGTGCAAGCGTGTTATTCTGGAGGGTCAGGCAGATGCCGGGAGGATCCATGGCTTTCTTCAAATTACGGGGGAAATTGATATTCGGGCTTCCAGGAGACCCAGTCTCAGCTATGATATGTTTTGAAATGTATGTAAGGCCCCTTATAAGGAAGGTAATAGGATACATTGAACTTTTCAGGCCTTCTGTACGGGTAAGGGCTTCCCATAATTTTGAACTTAAAAAAGGCAGCACCAGTTTCTTGAGGGTTTTTGTCTTAAGGAGAGAAGATGGCCTATGGTTCCAGTCTGCAGGGAAGCCAGGATCAGTTAGCCTCTCTTCAATGTTATGTGCCAATGGCATAGCAGAGTTTCCGGAAGATATGGCCGGTGTTGGGAAGGGAACTTACGTAAAAGTACATCTTTTAAAGGACCTCGTATAAAATTTTCTTGTTATGGGTTTTTCTTTAGTGTAAAATCAGTAAAACCAGTTTTGATATTTTGAAAATTTAAAATTGCTCCGAGCCTGCAACTCCCAATAAGCTTAAGGTAGCTTAAGGATTGCCGGCCGATAGGGTATGGCTGGTAACGGTCATGCCTCCCGGTGTGGAAAGGAGTTATATAAATCAGCCCTTCCAGGGAGCCTGATTTTTAATGGCCGGGCCATGGAGCATTTTCTAAAGGAAAATGCTTTTTTTATGGACCCGGAACCAGCCCTTTCCATTTTGCGGAAAGGTTTTTTACTTTATGGGGGAATATTGCAGGGAAAGCAGTTTTAATGAGGATAAATTATACAATGAGATTGGGCATTAAAAATTTCTTTTTAAGATTCAGTGTTTTTGATCTCGTTGTTATGGCCATGGTGGCATCCCTCGGGATAGCGATTAAACCCTTGATAGTCCCTCTTGTCCATATCATAACCGGCCCCCTTTTTATTCCCGGGGGTGCGGTTGCAGGAGGCTTTTATATGATGTGGCTCGTTGTAGGTTCGGGGATTGTCGGAAAAAGGGGGGCTGCCAGCCTTATAGCCCTGGTGCAGGCTGTAATGGTTATAGCTGTGGGTGTTTTTGGCACCCACGGAATAATTAGCCTTGCAACCTACCTCGCTCCGGGAGCCGCCGTAGATATTTTCCTGCTCTGTACGGGACAGAAAAACAGGAATATAATCTCCTGCTTTTTCTCCGGGATGATTGCCAATGTAACCGGTACCGTACTGTCGAACTTTGTATTTTTCAAATTGCCCTGGGTTCCCCTCGTACTGGCTCTCGCAGGCGGGGCGCTTTCGGGCGGCCTGGGCGGCCTTCTGGCTTATAGCATCGTAAAGGGCTTTAGCAGGATAAATATTTCCGGGTTCAGGATCTCCGGGAAGTGATTGGCCTTGAAAAAATTGATCTTAATACAGCAATAAAATATTGGAAAGGATTTATCGATGAATGATAAGAAAAAAAATATTATTATAATAATTCCGGTTGTTGTTGCCCTTTTGCTGATTGCAGGTATTATGGCCTTTTTAAATTCGGGTAGTTCCTGGATGCAAAAGGAATCAGGGGAAGACCAGCAAATAATCATCCGCTTGCGGGGGAAAGAAGTTGCTGTTGCAGGGCTCGAGGATATAAGAAAAGCGGGAGAAATCGAATTTACTACCAAGCTGGATACCAGCGAAACTGACCCGGAACAGCATTATTATACGGGAGTACCGCTAATCAGTGTATTAACATCCCTCGGTATTGACGCTGGCAGCGCCAGCACAGTTACGGTCAAGGCCATCGACGGGTATACGGTGGCTTTTGATATAAGTGAAGTGCTGGATGAAGATAATATTTATATAGCTTACCGTGTTGATGGGAAGCAGATGGGCAGTAAGGGCGAAGGCGGTTCAGGGCCATACCAGGTAATTGTAAGAAAGGACACTTACAGCCAGAGATGGTGTAAATTTGTTATGGAAATTGATC
>JAFGDA010000038.1 GCA_016932375.1 Actinomycetota bacterium
CAGAAAATGTCAATTGATATAAAACTATCAGTATAAATCCATTGCGATAAAACCATTATATTCTAAAACCGTTGGATAAAAAAAGTTAGCACAGGATTAAATAAAGGATTATTAATCTGGAAGAATGAAAAGAATCGCCTAAAATCAATAAATGTTTAATAATACAGAAAATCCGGGTCCTTATAGTTGCTTGAATCATCATCTATAAGTTTTGTAAGGGAATCATCAACAAATGAGTAAATATATATCCGTAGCTTACCCCTGTAATCTGTATCAAAAGCAATATAGCTGCCGTAAGGGGACAGGGCCGGGTGGATGTTCCTTCCCCCAAGTGAAGTTATCTGTTCGGGGTCTTCTCCATTAAGGCCGGATACAAAGATCTCCCCGTCTCCGGTGCTCCGGTAGCTACTGAATACCATAAGGTCCTTATCGCTTGAGATATCCGGGGTCCTGTTTCTCTCACCGTCTTTTATGACTGAACGCATGTTTTTTCCCTCAAAGTCCATCAGGGATATATTTTCCCTGCCGTTCTTTCCCGATTCAAAATATACAAGAGGTTTACCTGGATGGCATGCAGGGTGCCAGTCATCGGAATCCGGATTATAAGTGAGTCTTTTAAATCCCGAACCATCGGAATTTATCCTTCCTATTTCCCAGTCTTCACCTACCCTTGTTTCAAAGAATATATATTTTCCGTCGTATGACCAGCTTGGATAGGCATTCAGGGTATCCGAATGGGTAAGCTGCTCAAGGCCGGTCCCATCGATGTTTATAACCATTAACTGCCACAGATCACCGATGGTGGATGTAAAGGCTATCTTTTGATTGTCGGGGGATACGGCCGGATAAAGGTCATCGCTGTCATTGAAAGTAAGCTGTGTAAGATCCGAACCGTCCGTGTTTGATATGTAAAGATCAAAATCCCCGCCATCCCTGTCACTTACAAAAACAATCTTGCGGTTTTCAAAAGCATCTTCCGGTGCTTCCTTTTCTGCGGTTTCCTCTTCCGGCATTTCATAATCCATACCTTCAATACCCTCCGGAAAAACGGTCCATCCTGTAATATCTATGGAGTCTTCAGGCCCTATTTCCATTGTGCTGAAGTCGCTGTCTATCTCGAGGATGAAATCATCTGCATCTTTTTCTTCATCAAAAATATAAACTTCCGATAACCCGTATTCCCAGTCCCCATTGATAACATGTGCATATACATAAATAAAATGGTCCTCATTAGCCTTGAATTCAGAGGCATCCCATTCTATATGATAGCCGGATTTGGCAAACTGGGGGCCGTATATCCCGCTTATATCGTCCCTTGTGATGGTGCCGTAATTGGCATCACCAAGGAATATGCCGTTATCCCTTGTACCGTCAATATATACCTCTACCCTGTCTATACCCGTGCTGTCGGTAAAATCCTCATTGATTGCCCAGCCCTGTATGGTCATCTTTTCAGGATATATTGTTGAATAATTTTTGGGATAATCTATCAGTATCGTGGTTGCCGTTTCTTCCCTTTCGCCGGATACCGGTAATTTTTTTATGGCATATTTTGAATTGCCTCTGTTTGTACGGGCATATATAAAAAGGGTATGGATGCCGGGTTCGAGGTCAAAGTCCGTAAGGTCGATTTCATGTTCAAAGCCACTATTTAAGTATTCTTCACCAAAAAGCCGGGCAGCGTCTTCCCTTGGTATTTCCGGGACAACCTCCCCTGCAGGAAGGCCGGTCTCTTCGGGACCATCGATATAAAATTCGATTTTTTCCACAACTTCCGGTTCTTCAATTATTTCCTCCCCCGTCTCTTCGGGGGTTTCCTCCTCAGGGGAAACAGAGGTTTCCACGGAAACGACTGCAGCTTCCCCGGGCTTATTTTTACCGGTAATCCTATCCACCATATTCATGCCTGCAAAGACCATTACAAAAACCAGGCCAATGGCCAGGAGAATTGATAACAATATAGTAATTGCCTTTATCTGAAATCACCCCTGTACGGATAGATTTTTATATTTAAAATTGTTAAAACTATATTTTATTATTTAATTTAAATAAATCAAATCAATAAACAAAGCCAGGGCATGAAAATATTCCTTATTTCCAGGCCTGATAGCAAGCCGGGGCAGGGTTCAGCAATCAATTACAGGGAGGAAAAACAATTAAGGCCGGCTAAGACTGGATTTCAATTAGTGCTGTGCTCTTTGTACCCTGGTACGCATGTGCCTGAATCCTGACAAAGGGATAGAAAAGAATCACGGGTAAAGAATCAAATGGGCTTTTTGTTCAATAAGATTTTTGGTATTATGAACAGCTTCTTGATAATAGAAGTTATAATCATAAAAAGGATTCATAATGCTGAGTTTAAAAATATCTGCATATAAAAGATCCCTTGCTGCCCTGACGGATTTATAACAGTCTACCATCCCATACCCGAAATAATTATCATGCCCTAATACTCCCAGCCGGCGGGTATTTTCCCTCAATATATCCTCTATTTCGGAACGGGACAGGTAGGGATTTGCAGAGAGCATGAGCCCCACCACACCTGCAACATGGGAGCTTGACCAGGAGGTGCCATAATGACTCTCCCAGTCACCTATGGTGTCGATGGAAGGTATTTCTTCGCAGGGGGCACTGATAAAATTAAGGTCGGAAACCGTGCTTTTAAAAGAATGCTTCTCGCACCTGTCTGTACCTGCAATATTATACACCCCGTTTAAATACCCCGGGAACCTGTAGCTCATGCTTTTACCGGTACCCTGGGCACCTATTATAAACCTTACATTTTTCGAATAGGCATAATTTATTGCAGCCTGTGCAGCATTTATATAATCACGGTCAGGTTCAGGTTTGAGCACGGCTATGGGAAGCAGGATAATGTTTGCACCAATATCAGCCGATACTCTTATTGCTTCGTCTATCTTGCCATAATCCTGGCTATCACCATCGAGCACCTTTGCGGTAATGAGTGACACATCAGGCGCTATGGAAAGTATGATGCCTGCGGCATATGTGTCGTGGCCGTTTTCATCCCCGAAGGATTTTGAATCATTTATGAAATCATGGCTGTATGCTATCCGGTTCATGAGATAAGGGTGCAGTATATCCATACCATAACCAATCACGGCAATTTTTATCTCACTATTGCCATCAGTTATTTCCCATGATTCCCCTAAGTTTATCAATTCAAGGTTCCAGGCCTGGCTGCTTTTACTGGAACCAACATTATTGTCTTCATCATGAACCTTATAAATAGTATAATGGTTCAGTGTGAAGCCGCTAATAAATATCAATAACAGTGGGAGGATCAGCGGCAAAAAAATTAATTTAAATTTCATAGTTTAAATATTATAATCAGGTATCCGGTTATATCAATTAAAATTTCTTATACATTTATAATATTTTTAAAGAGGGAAGGTTGAAGATGGGCGAGCCCTGGCAGCTTGTAATGTTTAAAAAGTCCTTAAAAAAAAGGCAGAAATTCGATGCAATAGTTAAAATGCTCAAGGTTGAAAAGGACGACCGGTGCATTGATATATGTTCCGGGGACAATACCGGCGCATTAAGCTATTATTTCAGGGAACTCGGCGGTAACTGGCATACAGGGGATCTTGAACCTGAAAACCAGGAAGTCATAAAGGAAATACTGAAGGAAAACGTATATTTCCTTGATCCGGAGAAACTGCCTTTTGATGACAATTATTTCGATAATATGATACTTATAGATACCCTTGAGCACATGGAAGATGAAAGGCCTCTTTTAAATGAGGTTAAAAGGGTCTTAAAGGAAAATGGTAGTGCCATATTTACAGTACCGAACCAGAGCCCGAAGCTAATCGGTAACAGGATAAAAAATGCTTTTGGGATGAGGCCTGAAAAGTATGGCCACAGGAGGCCGGGCTATACCAGGGAAGAACTTATAAGGCTGCTTGAGACAAATGGATTCACTGTCAGGAAAGCCATTACCTACGGGAAATTTTATACGGAAATGGTGGAACTGGGGATAAACCTTATCTACATGCTGGGTTCAAAGAGGAAGAAAAAAGGCAGTTCCGGCGGAGAGGGCGGCGGGCCTGACAAGCAGGGTATTTCACCAACATCGAAAGAGAAACTCGGAACGGCATATAAGATATACTCAAAGCTGTTCCCGGTTTTTAAGCTTATATCAAAACTTGATAAGCTGCTGGTTTTCAGCAGCGGCTATAATGTTGTGGTGGAAGCAGGGGTCAGCGTAAAGAAGAGGATTGTCCCTGAGAGCTTTAGGGAAGAAAAGGTCCTGGTTACGGGTGGCGGCGGCTTCATTGGGAGCCATCTTGTCGAGTTCCTTCTTGAAAAAGGCTATTGGGTCAGGACAGTAGATGTCCATACGGAAAGCATCAGCCACCTTGCCGGAAATGACAGGCTTGAGATCGTAGAGGGCGATTATCTTAAGGAAATATCCATGGACGGTCTTATCCGGGATATTGATATTGTATTCCACCTTGCAAGTGCCCACCTTGCAATAAGCGTAAGCGACAGGCATTACGAGGAAAGCAATTTGGGAGCCACAGGGAAGCTGATTGAACTGTGCCGGGGCAGCAAAGTCAAAAAGTTCATTTACTGCAGCACTGTTGGAGTAATGGGCGATACGGGAAGAAGTCCGGCAAATGAAGACAGCCCGCTTAAACCTGAAACCATATATGAAAAGACCAAATTGATGGCCGAGGATTACGTAAAGAAATTTCACAGGGAAACAGGATATCCGGTTGTGGTTGTAAGGCCCTCATGGACATATGGCCCGAGGTGTCCGCGCACGATAAAATTGTTCAGGAGCATCAGGAAAGGCAGGTTTTTCATGGTTGGAAACGGGAAAACCTACCGGCAAAGTGCATATATAAGTGACCTGGTCAGGGGCATCTGGCTGGCGTCGCAGGCAGAAAAGGCCGTGGGAAATGTATATATACTGTCTGGTGATGAAAAGACCACGGTCGGCGATCTTGTATCCGGGATATCCGGGATAGTGGGCAAAAAGATCCTGCCGTTCAGGGTACCCCCGTTTATCATGGTCCCGTTGAGCGTTCTATCAGAATTTGCATTCAAGCTTATAAAAAAAGAGCCTTTTTTTTCCAGGCGCAGCCTCCTTTTCTATTTGAAAAATTATAATTATGATATTTCAAGGGCAAAAAGGGACCTTGGCTATGAACCACAGGTGACCCTTAAGGAAGGCCTGGAGGAAACATACCGGTGGATGATTGAAAACGGTGCATTTTATAAATAATGCGCAAGAATAGCAAAACAATATTAATTATAATAGAATCCTAAAATTGGAATAAGAACTATAATCCCCAGATGAAACTTAAAGGGAGCAGGGCCCTGAATGGGGCAAAACTGAAATGAATGTCGATTATATGTGATACTATATGGTATGGATGAGAATGGTTCATATGATATCAATGAGGATTTTTCAATAGGATCGGGATAAGGAGAGTCAGGTAATATGGAAAACGGGGTTCAGGAATCAAGGGACAGGTTCGACAGGTGGTCTTCAAAATATGATACCGACCGGATCAGCTCATGGTTCAAATATATCCATTCCCTTATGATTGGAGATTTGAATCTTGAAAACAAGGACAGGATACTTGATGTTGGGTGCGGGACTGGTAATGCAGTCATGATGCTTGCTGAAAAAGCCGGGCATTCCAAAATATACGGGATAGATATCTCCCCAAAAATGATAGAAACTGCCAGCAAAAAAACAGGTAATGGAAGGATAAGCTTTCTGGTGGCGGATTCACGGTCCATCCCGTTCGGGGACTCATATTTTGACCTTGTTTTAAGCAGCAATTCATTTCACCACTATCCCAATCCTTTAGTGGCGCTGAAAGAAATTCACAGGGTCCTGAAACCCGGCGGGGAGTTTTTGCTTGCAGATGCATGCAGGGATATTTATTTTCCCATAAGGATACAGAACACCTACCGGAGGATCTTTGAAAAGGGGCACATCAATTACTATACCACTTCAGAGATAAAAAAAATGCTTGAAGAAACCGGATTCAGTAGAATCAGTCTAATAAGAAAAGTAAGGGGAATGGGAATAAAAAAGAAACTATTCACAGGAGTTGGTATATTTCTTTCAGGGAAATAGAAAGGTTTCAGGCGTCAATGGTCAGGGAAAAGCTTCATAAGGATATAACATCTGAGGATACCTCGAATGTTTCCAAATACAGGGGATTGTACTTAGGCGGGGAAATGAATTTCTGGGGTGTCTTGAATTTTGAGATAATTACAATGCTTTTTTGCAATATGCCGGGTGCCATGGGACTGTTCCTGAGAAAGGTATTCTACCGGTCATTGTTCAAAAAGGCCGGCAGGAACGTAATATTCGGAAGGGGTGTAACTATCAGGCATCCTCTCAAGATATCCATGGGAAATAATGTGGTGGTCGAGGATAACTGCGTCCTGGACGCCAAGGGCGATAACAGCGGGGGGCTTGAAATAGGAAACAACGTGATTATCAGCAGAAATGTGGTTTTAAGCAGTAAGAACGGATATATCAAAATCGGGGATAACACTGTTATAGGTATTAACAGCGTGGTTCACTCGGTAGGTAAAAGCAGCGTTGTGGTAGGCAGTGATGTCCTGATTTCGGCTTATGTATATCTTATCGGCGGCGGCACCTACCATTATGAACGTTCCGATATCCCAATCAGGGAACAGGGGCTGGACCTCAAGGGCGGCATTGTTATCGAAGACAATGTCTGGCTGGGGGCATCGGTAAATGTCATTGACGGGGTCACCATAAAGAAGGGAAGCATAGTCGGGGCGTGTTCACTGGTGGCAAAAGACATAATTGAAGAAAACAGCGTTGTCCTCGGCATGCCTGCAAGGGTAATAAAGAAAAGGTTTTAGGAAAAAATCCCCGGCCTTCTTATAAGCAGTATAATTCCGCCTATAAGCGATTCAAGAAGCAGCATTATCAATATCAGGAGCGGAAAAGCTACTGCTTTCTCACCGGAAATTCCAAGCGTATTTAAAAAATAAATAGTCGTGTTTTCCCTTATCCCGAGGCCCCCTATTGAAACGGGGATCATTGCTACTACAAGCACTATGGGAACCATGAATAAAAATGAAATAAAGTCTATTTCAATCTTTAATGCAAGGGCGGAAAAATAATAGTGCAGTATGACATTCAGCTGCATTACAAAACTCAAAAGAATCACAACATAAAGCGGCTTTCTATGTTTGAAGGCGGAAAAAGCGTCCGTAAAATCCCTTAATTTTTGCTTCAACTTTCCCATAAACCTGATTTTGAAGATGAAATTGAATATCTTCAGGGATGAAGGGTTCATTATCAGGATAAGAAATATTACAAGCAGCACAAGGATGACTGTTATGATAATAAAAAGGTTCTTGAACCCGGTCAGCTTGAAACCGAGGGGAAGGGAGATAAAGGCAAAGACTATCAGGGCAATGACACCCATGCCCCTTTCCATCAGTATGACTGTTATTGATTTGGGCCAGTTGCTGTTTTCAAGCCGTGAAGTATCATATGCCCTGTAAGCATCACCGCCTATACTGCTCGGAAGGAAGTTATTCAGGAATATTCCCACAAGCAGTGATCCATTAAGGTAGTTAATCCCCGCGCTGACATCCTGGAGGCCAAGAAGTATTTTCCACCTGATGGAGGATATGAGGAGTCCGGTAACATGCATCATGGCTGCAAGTACCAGGAACCAGAAGTTAATATCATTTACAGTTATATCCGTAAAGAAGTTCTTGAGATCTACCCTGTACCTGAAAACAAGATAGGATATCAATGAGATGCTAACCAGTATCCTTATGATATTAAAGGCCCTTTTTTTCATCAAAAATCCTTACCTGAAAGTATGGTTATTCCTGTTGCCGCCTGCATGCCATGAATTTTATCCTGTTTTTTACAAATATTAACCTGATTTAAATTCCATATTAACATAATTTACACTTTTATGGATAAATCCAGGACCATGATTAATCCGGTTTACAGGTTTTATATTGACCCGTTATTTCTTACTTACCTACCTTCTCAGGCCATCACTTATAAAGACAGGCAGGTAATCAAGGGGAAGGCCCATAAAAGTTTTTCTCCACAATCTGTCACAGTTTGAACAGGGCAAAAGGCCATCTATGTCCCTGTTTGATATTTTTTCCCTCAACCGTATCATGCTTTCATTATTGAAAATATCAATAAGGGGCCCGTCATAGAAATTGCCCACGGTGAGCCTGCCGCTGAAGTCCTGGGGGCAGGGCATGATATCCCCGTTATAAAGGATAACCATCGAATACCATAAAAAAGTGCAGGGTAAATACTTTTTTACGGGTTTTTGGCCTCCATCTGCTGCAATATCGATTGACCCGCTCCAGTTATGCGGTTTGCGGATAATAAACCTGTCGGGGGGAGATTCCAAAAATTTCCCTGCAAATTCCTTTTTTTGAAGGGAAAAATCATTCATTTTATACTCTTCATCATATTCCATTACCTGGATAGAGGTAAATGGCTTCTTTTTGTTTTTTTGCTTCTTTAATTTAAGGAAATTTAAAATGTTTTCAAGGGTGGTTTCATAACCTGAATTTACCCTGTTTTTTTCATAGGTCTCTTTTGTATATCCATCGAAGGAAAAAGATATAAGGTCAAGGCCCGTAGCCAGTATTTTTTCAGCCATGGACCCGTCAAGCAGGGTGGCATTGGTATGTATGCTTACCCCTGCGCCTGTTTCTTTTAACATATCTATCATCTCCACAATACGGGGGTGCAGGAGCGGCTCACCCCTGTGGAAAAGGTAAACATCTACAGGCCTGCCACTTAAGGCTGATACGATATCCTTAAAAAGCCCCATATCCATATGGCCTTTTTCTTCAGGGGGGATATCCTTATTGGGGCAAAGGCGGCATTTCAGGTTGCAGTGATTTGTTGTTTCTATCCATATGCGGCTGGGAAAGTAATTGCATATCTTCCTTCTTGCAATATAGTTGATGTATGTATTGAAGAGGTGGGAAAAATATTTGGTCTTCACCTGTTTAGTCCCTGATTTCTCTTATATAATATATGGGCTTTTCCTGTGATTCATGGTAAACCCTTATATTTATCTCTGCAAGCAGGCCGAACGTAATGAACTGTATGCCTATGAATATAAGGAAGATGGCGATAATAAATAGCGGCCTGTTACCCAGGCTTACCATAAAGAATATCCTCATAACCAGAAGATACAGGGTAAGGATTGTGCCTGCTCCACCCACAATCAGGCCTAAAAGGCCGAATACATGGATCGGCTTTGTCGAAAAACTTAAGAGGAATTTAAGGGTTATTATATCGAGGAATACCTTGAAAACCCTGTTAAGACCATACTTGGATTTTCCATGTTTGCGGGCATTATGTCCAACGGTTATTTCCGAGACTTTTACGCCCATCCAGCTTGCAACTGCGGGAATATAACGGTGCATTTCACCATACAGCCTAACATTTTTAATTACATCTTTCCTGTAAGCCTTCAGGGTGCAACCGAAATCATGTATGTTCACCCCGGTTAATTTTGAGATGAGGCGGTTTGCCATCATTGAAGGGAACCGCCTTGAAAGGAATTTTTCTTTCCTGTTTTTTCTCCACCCACTTACAATATCATAGCCATTGTTTATCTCATCAACCAGTTTGGGGATATCGGCCGGGTCATTCTGGAGATCGGCATCCAGTGTTATTATTATTTCGCCCCTGCTGTAATCGAATCCGGCGCTTATGGCTGCAGTCTGCCCGAAATTGCGCCTGAATTTGATAAGCCTGTATCTTGAATCATTGTCGTGCACTTTTAAAAGTTCGCCATAGCTGTCATCCGTACTGCCATCATCAACGAGTATAACTTCATAACTGTAATTAATTTTTTTTAAGGTACTGTCCAGTTTTTCATATAGCGGTGCTATGTTTTTTTCTTCATTGTAGACTGGTATTATTATTGATATAAAAGGTTGTTTGTCGTCTGTGCCGCGGGCCATATTTCCCGTATTTTCGGTCTCTTTTACCATCTTGTCAATTTTCATTTTAATCCATATATAGTATTATTATACTCAATTTTCGCAAAGTGGAAATTTTTTGCAAGTGTAGCATTATAAGTACCGTTTGTCTATTTTAATAATTTTTTTATCATCATGGGAGTTTTTATTGATTAACTGGTTTAATAATGGAAATGGGTCAATAGATTCCCGGATTTCCAGAAAAGCGCTGGCAAAAGAATACATTATCGTATCACTCATCCTCATAATCCTTGTTGTGTCCTTTTTGTGGCAGGTATTCTTTGCCGGAAAGGTTCTTCTTCCTGCTGATATGGTCAATACATCGGTCTATCCCTGGCTTATGGCAGAAGGGAACTCATATGTCCCGGGATCAGCAGTTCATAACGGGGGTTTATCGGATCCCATATTTATATATTACCCGATGAAATATTTTTTAAAGTCGGGTCTCGACAAAGGAACGGTCCCGCTCTGGAATTCAAATGCTTTCTGCGGCTACCCTTACTTAAGCAAGATAGTAAGCGACCTTTTCAATCCGCTGGATTTCCTGTTCCTCGTACTTCCGGCAGTCAGGGCATTCGGTTTTTCGATAGCGCTCCACCTGTTCCTTGCGGGACTATTTATGTATATGTTTGTCAAATCGCTCAGGATAAACAGGATAGGGGCGTTGTTTGCGGCGATAGTATTCATGTTCAATGCAAATACGGTAGTGTGGCTGGAGTTTCCCACCCATCTCAAGGGTGAGTTGTGGATACCCCTTATATTTATGTTTATCATCAAGTACTATGATGAAAAGAGGCTTGAATTTTCAATAGCTGCCGGCATTTTTTTAGGCATGCAGATACTTTCCGGTTACAACCAGGCGGTTCAGTTCACGGTAATAGCCATAGCAATCATTCTTCTTATAAACATAATATATGACATAATCGATAAAAAATATGCAGATATTTTCAGGAAACTGGGTGCCACCATTCTTACGGGTGTTATTGCGCTGCTTATGGGATTGTGCTTCCTCCTTCCTTTCTACAGGGAATTTATGGACTCCAACCGGGCAGCACAGGAGAGATCCTCGGGAAGTTCCTTAAATTTCAGGTATCTGTTGACCATGCTTGACCCGGATTTTTTCGGGAATTATACGGCGGGAAGGTTCTGGCTGAGGGGAACGAACTTTATAGAATCTGTAAGATATAGTGGAATTGCCACGCTTCTGCTGGCAGCTACAGGCCTGGTCTTTTCGAGAGCCAGAAAGGCATATGCGTTTTTTGCAATACCGGCACTGGCTGTACTGATAAATTCGGTCCCATTCGTTTATGAAGTATTCAACCATATAGTGCCTTTCTTCAACAAGTCTGAGGTGTCACGGATATTAATGCTTGTACCACTTTCCCTTGCCGTGCTTTCGGGATATGGTATGGATTTTTTAAGCAGAAGGTTTAACGGGAGCGGGGCAGGACCAATCCAAAACCAGGCAGGGCAGCAAAATAGCCCCGGTAGATCAAGTGCCAGTGGACTGCAGGATCGTCCGGTTATCATTTTTACCCTGCTGTTATCAGCAGTCTTTATACTGACAGTTATAATATCCGCTGTTAAATTTGACACCCATATCGATCTTAAGGGAATAGGCCTCGACCCCCTGATAAGACTTGAGACGTTTGCCTTTATTTTCTTTTTTATCATGACGGCAGCCAGTACTGTTTTAATATTGGCGGGTATTATCCTGCAAAAATTCAGAAGAATATCCATCCTGCTTTTAATACCCCTGATAGTAGTGGATCTTTTTGCCTTCGGTATGGATTTTAATACGACCTCGGAAGAGAGCCAGGTTTTTTTTGAAGCGCCGTCCATAGAATATATAAAACAGGACAGTGAAAACTACCGGGTCCTCGGAATCATGGGGGGGACCCTGAACCCAAATTCCGCCTGGATATTCGATCTCCAGGATACCGGGGGTTATGATCCTGTCATCCCTATGGATTACGCCTCTTTCTGGACGAAATTTCATGGCGGGGACCGGGTCCGTCCAAACGGGAAGGTCGGTACGGATAATATGAACGCCAACTTCCTGAATCTTACAAATACCAAATATATAATGAGCTACGGTTTTATTGACAGCAGGGGATACTTTGTGGACAACCTTGAAGCAATGAAGAACCAGGAGGATTCGGGGGAAATCAGGGCCGTGACATGGAATTTTATGGAGTATATTATTCCGGTCATCGAGGTCCCTCCAGATTCAAGGATGGAGTTTGATTATCATATTGGAAAGGGTGAGGAGCTGGTTTTTTATATATCGACAAATCCCGGAACATGGAATAGTGGCGAAGGTAATGGGGTAACCTACAGGGTGTTCATAGAAGAAGAGGGTAAGGCTGACCTGATATATGAAAAACCAGTTAACCCTGTGGGCAATGAAGAGGACAGAAGATGGTATTTTGAAATGATAGACCTTTCCGGGTATGAAGAAAGGGATGTGAGCATAGTTTTTGAGACTGACAGTAACTCTGATGTACAGAATGATAAACCTGGCTGGGGGAACCCCAGGATCCTGCAGGCAAACAGTTTTGGGCTTACGGAAATTGTGCTTCTTTATAACATTGAGGTCAAAGTATACAGGAATTACCTGAACCTGCCCCGTGCCTTCCTAACACATAATAGCAGTATTTTTAAGGATAACGAAGAAATAATTACCATCCTTACAGAGAATGACAATCTTGACCTGATGGAAACCGTATTCCTCGAAGAAAAGCCCGGCATGCCTGTAAGGGATATTGCCGGTGACAGGGAAGGATATGGCAGGGATTCGGTTGAGGTATTGGAATATGGAAATAATTATGTGAAAATAAAGTCCTTTTCGGAAATTGAAAGCTACCTTGTTCTCCTGGACCGTTATCATGAAGACTGGCAGGTGTATATTGATGGAAAGAAAGGCAGTATTATCAGGGCCGATTACCTTTTCAGGGCAGTTTATCTTGACAGGGGAGAGCATATCATTGAGTTCAGGTATGAACCTGGATGGTTCATACTGGGTGTAGTTGTTTCCGTTTCCGTTTTTATCATAAGCATAATTGCGGTAATACTGCTGATGTCTATAAGAAAAAGGAAGAGGAGAAAGGGAATAATTCTACCTGAAAGTGATTAAATTTTTAATTGTTTTAAAATTATAACCTGTTTTAGGCATATGGTCCTAAAAGCATTTAAGGTTCAGGGAAATTTATGCAATAACCAGGATTGAAGCATGGCAGGGGTTGCCGGGGCTATACAAAATTATATAAGATTATATAAATAAATATAAATATGGCAAAAACTATTAGAGACAGGTTCAGGGATTTCTATCTTTCCTGGTATCCGCAGGAAATAAGGTATGATGTGGACCAGAGAAACAGGGCAAACCGCATCATTCTTTTGGGTCTTCTCCTGAGGCTTGCCTTCATGCCTTTTACTGCCCACAATGATTTCCTTTCTGAACATATAAGGGTGTTCCAGATAGCAGACGGCTCGAATCTTTTCCCGGGCATATTCCAGATAATCACCCATTATATTGATGCGTTCTTCATGAAACTGTTTTATTTCCTGGTCCCCGGTATCGGGGAAGTATTTGCGCCTGAACCGGGTGGTGTCACGACGGCAGGGATAGAGCGCTTTATGGAATTCTGTGCCAATGATTATATTTTCAGGATTATTTTCCTTTTTAAGCTTCCGTACCTGATCATGGAGTTTATAACAATCTCACTGTTATTTAAGGTGGGGTCCGGCAAAAGGGACATCTTTCCGGGACTTAAGTTCCTGATGTTTAATCCGCTTATCATTTATGCCGTATATATATTCGGAAGGTTTGAGATTTATGCTGTTTTTTTCATGGTATTGAGCCTCTTGTTTTTAAGGAAAGACAGGACCTGGCTTTCAGGGATATTTTTCGGCCTTGCAATAATAACGCGGGCATATCCCTTATTCATACTTCCGCTTATAGTAATACTGATGCCGGGAAATATAAGGAAAAAGGCAATTTATACTGTTTTCTCATCCATCCCGCTTGCAGTTGTCCTTACCGCTTTCAAGATATATAACATGGTAAAGGAGCGTCTTGGGGAAAACATATATGTCCTGTCCGGGGTATTTTCAAGGGAAAGCAGCTTCCTTGTCTTCATACTGGATTCCGAAATCCAGCTCGGGGAGTACAAAATACAGGTTTTTACAACCCTTTATGTGCTGATAATAATCATGGCATTATATACACGCAGAAGGCTAATTGATGCATCATCTGCAAACCAGGATGCAGGGATAGGAGAGCGGAGAGATATTTTAGGGAGCCATAATAACATATCCGGCGGTCAATATAATATGCCAGATAATAACAGGGAGGTTGTTTTAGCGGGCGGGGATCATATATCCGGAGGTCCGGATGAATCATGGGACAGGTTTATGTCTGCATCTCCGTATTTTATAGTTATATTTTTCATGGTTTTTTATTTTTCCATAAATTACAGTGCGCACTGGTTAAGCTGGTTTGTCCCGTTCGGGGCACTTCTTATAAATAAAAAAAGCAGGTATTGCCTGCCCTTTTATATCCTTATTGCGTGCTGGTTCCTATACTGGGTATTCAATACTGATATAGGGGTATTTACCCCATACCTTCTTTCTCCCATGGGAGAATACTATTTCCATAATATTGCCCAGGACATAGGTATAAGGATGCTTACGTTTTCTGCCGGAGGTTATTTTGACCTGGAAGTACTTATAAATATTTTCAGGGCTTTTTTCAGCGCAACCATAATATGGATACTGGCCATGATCTGCCTGGACCTCAGGAATGATTTTAAAAAAGATATTTGAATGATTTATTAAGATGGAACATTTAAAAGAGATAATATCCCGGCCGCCTTTCGGCCCTTTCCTGCTTAAGGTATCGGGAGATTTCCTGTTTTCAAGCTTCTACATACTTATAGTGGGACTGGTTATAATTGGAATAGTAAACCTGGGTCTTATAATAAGGCATAAAGAAGGGACTATCCCTGCCGGCCGTCCTTCCCGCATATGGGTCGTTAACCTGGTCCTGTCCTGTGCGCTGGTCCTGCTGGCAGCTGGCATCAATATATTGTTTTACCTTGTGCGCAATTAGATCCGGGAGGGAGTAATTCTCACCGCACAGGCTTTGTATTCAGGGGTTTTAGCTATTGTATCATAAGCTGAATTGGTAATATAATTTGTAGGAGAATCACTATAATGGAAGGGCATAAAAACAACACCTTTTTTTATTTTTGAATTTACCAGGGCAGTGGCTGTTATTTTCCCCCTTCTTGATTCCACAATTACTTTATCTTCGGCCCTGATACCAATTTTTTTAGCATCTTCGGTATTAATCTGCACATAATTTTCGGGAGCTATCTCATTGATCCAGCTGTTTTTCCTGGTCATTGTCCCTGTATTGAACTGATAAAGTATCCTTCCGGTTGTAAGCAGCAAAGGGAATTCGCTATCTGGATTTTCTGCGGGAGGAGTCTGGTGTACAGGAATAAACCTGCCGTCGCCTCTTGTAAAAGTCCTCGTATGCAGGACTTTTGTCCCCTCATCACTATAGTGCCTGCACGGCCACTGCAGGCCGGTTTTTTCAATCCTATCATAGCTTATACCTCCATATATGGGAGTAAGACCTGCAATCTCATCCATGATTTCAGAAGGCCCGGAATAATCCATTTTGTAACCCATGGCATTTGACAGCATGCTTATTATTTTCCAGTCATCCATCGCCAGACCGGGAGGCTCAACAGCTTTCCTGACTCTCTGCACCCTTCTTTCGGTGTTTGTAAAAGTGCCTTCTTTTTCAGCAAAACAAACACCAGGAAGTACTATATCGGCAAGCTCCGCGGTCTCTGTTAAAAAGATATCCTGCACCGCAAGGAAATCAAGTTTTTTCAATGCCTCTGATACAAATGTCAGGTCTGCATCACTTATCATATGGTTCTCACCCATTATATAGAGTGCTTTTATCTTGCCTGAATGAGCTTCTTCCAGTACATCCGTTGCTGTAAGCCCTGTTTTTGATGGTAGTATTTTTCCCCAGCTTTTTTCAAATTTCCAGCGCATGCTATCATTTGAAACGCCCTGATAGCCGCTGAGAACATCCGGAAGAGCACCCATGTCACAGGCGCCCTGTACATTATTCTGGCCTCTTAGGGGATTAACTCCGGTGCCTTTCCTTCCAACATTACCGGTCATCATGGCAAGGTCAGCTACTGCCATTACATTTTCAGTTCCACAGGTATGTTCAGTTATTCCTATACCATAAACAATCATTCCATTCTTTGCAGAACCATATAATTTTGCAGCTTTTATGAGATCGTCCATGTCAACTCCTGAGATCTTCGCTGCTTTATCGGCAGTAAATTCCCTGAAACATTCTTTTAATTCTTCAAAACCGGTGGTTCTCGAAGAAATAAATTTATCATCATGAAGCCCGGAATTAAATATTATGTTCATAATCCCGAGAAGTACTGCTATATCAGTACCTGGCTTTTGTTTAAGGTGTATTGTTGCATATCTGGTAATGAAAATATCTCTCGGGTCTATAACTATGAGCTTAAGCCCGTGTTCATTTACACACCTTATAAGTTCGTACCCGACAACAGGATGGGATTCGGTGGTATTGGAACCTATGATTATTGCAACTTCAGCATACTTCATGTCATCTATTGAATTGGTCATGGCCCCGCTTCCAAAAGTGGGTACCAATCCCGAGATGCTTGGAGCATGGCAGACCCTTGCGCAATGATCCACATTGTTAGTGCCAATCACGGCTCTTGCAAACTTTGACATAAGGAAATTTTCTTCATTTGTGCATCTTGCGGAGCTCCATACCGCTATAGAGTCGGGCCCGTATTTCCTGCTTATCTCCTGCAGGTTTCCAGAGACTTCCTTTATCGCTTTTTCCCAGGATATTTTCTTGAACTTACCTGATTTTGTTTTCATGAGGGGATGGGTAAGCCTGTCGGGACTGGCAACAAAATCATGGCCTGTCCTGCCCTTTACACATAAAATGCCCTTGTTGGGTACAGCATCTATTGGGGAATCTACATTTACTATCCTGTTGTCCCTGACATGCAATTCCAGTATGCACCCTGTTCCACAGTAAGGGCAAACGGTCCTTGTCTTTTCAACCTCCCATATCCTTGTTTTTTTCATATACGGTTTACTTTGAAGCGCTCCGACAGGACATGCAGAAATACAATTGCCGCAAAAGACACATTCAGTATCCTTAAGGGATTGCTCATAGGCAGGTATTATCTCGCATTCAAATCCTCTTCCAGAGTAGCCAATTGCATTCGCGCCTACTACATTGTCGCACATCCTTACGCATCTTCCGCATAAAATGCATTTTTCATTATCACGGTAAATAAACGGATTGTCCTGCAGGACTTTTTTTTCATGAACCTTGCCGGTATATGTTGATTCCTTTATATCATAAAGATATGCAAGATCCTGAAGCATGCAATTCCCGCACATATCACATGTCATGCAATCCATGGGGTGGTCTGAGATGATAAGCTCAAGGTTAACTCTTACCAGTTCTTTTATCCGTGGAGTATCTGTCAAAATCCTCATGCCTTCTACTGGTTTTGTTACGCATGAGGCTGCTGGATCATCCATACCCTCAACCTCAACCAGGCACAGGCGGCAGGCACCCTGGGGTTTTAACCTTGGGTCATAACAGAGGTTTGGAATGAATATGCCATTGTCCAGGCAGGATTCAAGGATACTTTTTTCCGGGTCTACGTTAAGTGGTTTGTTGTTCACATAAATTTTTATTTTACCCTCATTGTTGCTTTCATACATGCTAATGGTTTTTTTATTTGATTCCGTGGGGTTCGTTCTTTCACTCATTAATCTTCTCCAGTAAAAAAGAATAATTTTTTAATTTTACGGTTGCATTTATATTTTTTTGACTTTTTTCCTGATATGCAACTTTTCACAGGATTTTTTCGTGATTATATGTTCTTCAAAATCATACCTGAAATATCTTAATGTGCTGATAACCGGATTTGGAGCAGTCTTCCCAAGGCCACAGAGTGAAGAATCCTTTATGACCCTTGCCAGTTTTTCCAGTTTCTCTATATCCCCATCTTCACCTTTTCCATCGGTAATCCTTTCGAGGATTTCCAGCATTCTTCTTGTCCCGATCCTGCAGGGTACACACTGGCCACATGACTCTTCCTGTATAAAATCCATGAAATACCTGGCAAGATTGGCCATGCATGTCGTCTCATCAAGGACTATCATTCCACCTGAACCAATTATTGATCCCGCTTCCTTGACTTTTTCATAGTCAATGGGAGTATCAAGGTATTTTTCGGGTATGCATCCTCCCGAAGGGCCACCGAGCTGCACTGCTTTAAACTTCCTGTCGTCGACGATTCCACCGCCTATCCTGAACACTATATCCCTCAATGTAATACCCATTGGGACTTCCACAAGCCCAACGTTTTTTACCGCACCGGCAAGGGCAAAAATCTTGGTGCCCTTGCTTGTCCCTGTCCCGATACTGCTGAACCATTTTGCCCCGTTTAAAATTATCTGGGGAATATTTGAAAGTGTCTCAACATTATTTATAAGGGTAGGCTCCCCATAGAGGCCCTCATTTGCAGGAAATGGCGGTTTGGGCCGTGGCATGCCCCTTTTACCTTCTATGGAACTTATAAGGGCAGTTTCTTCTCCGCATACGAAGGCCCCTGCACCCTGATAAATTTCAACATCAAAGCTGAACCCGCTTCCGGCTATATTGTTTCCAATTAGCCCGTACTCCTTTGCCTGTTTGATTGCATGTTCAACTGTCTGTACGGCAAGCGGATACTCCGCCCGTATGTATATGTAACCCTTATTCGACCCTATGGCATACGCAGCAATCAGCATTCCCTCCAGAACCGAATGTGGATCCGACTCAAGAAGGTTTCTATCCATGAAAGCCCCCGGATCGCCTTCGTCACCATTGCATATTACATATTTTGTACCCGTTGCCGATTTTGCCTTCTGGCAGAACTGCCATTTTTTACCTGTAGGGAATCCGGCGCCGCCCCGGCCACGCAAACCGGAATCAGTAATGATACTTATTACCCTGTCACTGCCAAGGTTGTTAATGGTTTTAAGCAGTGCAAGATATCCGTTCTGCCCAATATAGTCGGTTATCTCAAAGGGATTGATTTTACCGCGATTTCTTAAAACGCGTGATTCCTGGAACCTGTAAAAATCAGCAAGTGGTGAACCCTTACATATGGGTTCCAGTTCCGTGGCAATGGTGTTGCCATCTATATGTTTATTAAAAATGGTTTTGACTTTATCATCATCGAGGTTATAGTAAGTAACCGGTTTTAGGTTATATGACTCTATGGTAAGCATTGG
>JAFGDA010000039.1 GCA_016932375.1 Actinomycetota bacterium
CTGTCTTTTTTTAATTTCAATCTGTATGCTCTATATTCCATATTAACTCATCTTCCTTTCTTATATTCTATTCAATTACAACTATTTGCTTGTAGCAATAAAGTCATTTTAATATTTTGATTTATGAAAATTGTATATATTAAATTTTATTTCAAGTACTTTATTAATTTAATGTCTTATCGCTTTTATACAATTAAGTAACTCTATGCATACCCTCATAATGAAGTACTGGAACTCTGTCCTCACAGGTTGATAGATAAGCCCTTTTTTATTTATACTTTCCGTATTTCCTTCCAAATTCAAACATGGCCAGACAGTTTTCCAGTTTGTTTCCCGGATGTATCTGCCCACTTGAGCCAAGCAGCAGCCCACCGTTGGCCCCTGCATCCCTTATCAGGTCTTTTACCGCCTGCTCAACCTCCTCTATGGTACCTTCGCATAGAAGTCTGTTATTATCTATACCTCCCCATAAAATCAAATCCGGATAATCACTGCGTATTTTCCTGATATCCAGTACATCCGGTTCCAATGGATTTATACCATCTGCCCCTGATTTTATAATATCATCTATTACAGGTACTATATTCCCTTCAGAATGATATATAACTTTTATATCATGGTAATGCCACTCATCTATCAGCAGTTTAAGCCTTGGAAAGTATTCTTTTCTTAAAAATTCTTCTGAGAACATAAGGCCAGTCTTTGAAGCAATGTCACAGTATACACAGGCCAGGGGTGATAATTCATAATCAGCACACCTTTTTACCCTGTTTCTTTCATGGCGGCAGAGTTCATCAAACCATTCAATAAGCAGCCCATAATCATCCATCATCAAATAGGAAAAAATATCCATCCCAGCCATCATATAACAGTCATCAAGAGATGCGGGGCTTCCTGTATGCATCAGAATGGCATCTCCCGCCCAGCTCTGTTTCAACAGGAAATCTTCCCTGTAGTCTCCCTGACCAAGTCCCCACATTCCGCCGTTACCCACAAAGCTCCACATACTGTCAGGATCAGAATTTTTTATTTTTATTATGATATCCTTTATCCATGGAACCGCCTGCTCTATGGTCTTAAACGGCCTGTCTATTATTACCTCGGTCCATTCTGTCGACTGATAGGTAAGCCCCAGTCTCTTTTCTATATGGGGAGTCAGGGATGGTGCAAGGTCAAATGCAAAATCGACTCCAGAATTTCCAACCGCCCTGCATATTTCTTCAAGAGTCCACTTTCCCCTTTCCTTCGTTTTATAAAAATGGTTTATAAACCCCCAGTGCTGAAAAAGGCCGTCTCCTATCGGCACCATATCAGGGATTTTTCCATTCATTACTGCTTCTACGCGTTGCCGTGGGTTCATGCTGTTTAAATACCCTCCCTATTTTTAAAAAAAATTATCGGCAGTTGTAGCCCATTACCGTATAAAAAGCCATATTTGGCTGGGTGGTATCAAGCCTTCCATACTGGGCAATTATTTCCAGATCGCTATCAATAATAACTGCGTATTGCTTTTTTCTGGGTATAATTATGCCGCCAATCTCTTCAGGGCTATCCAACCTGAAGCATTTCACTCTTTCCGGTTTTACCTCCAACTTTATGTTCTCCAATGGAGGCTCGTCCTCAAAGTAAAGCGACATTTTTATATTCGCTTTTTTCAGGTTTAAATTTAATACTATCAAAGATTCGTGTGCCGTCATTTTTCCATGTGATACCTCCGGCATTTCTGCATCAGGAAAAACCCATCTCCTTGAACCATTTTCTTTTTTATCTTTCATATTTAATAAAAAATAGGATAGAAAAATATTTTTTACAAATAGACATATCTTATTTTCAGGTGGTTGGCCAAAATTTTTAACTGTTTTTTATAATCCCCATAAGCCATTATAAGGTGGTGGGATACACCCTCATTCATTATATCTTCAAGGTAATCAGTAACTATCTTTACCGGCTTGAAGTAGAACTGGGGAGCAAAACAAGGTCTCTTCTCCAGTGCAATACACTCCCCTCCGGATATAATTATCTTCCAGCTGTCCTTTTCATCAATCAGGCTTGCAAGAGTAACTTTTCCTTCCCTACCGGAAAATTCGACTGAGAGACCATTCCCCTTTATATCCCACCTTTCGGGTGAAGGTGTCCACCGGCATTTTTTTATGTCAGCTGCATATTTTTTTGGATCTACTACTCCGTGATGAGTCAATAATAATGAGTTTGTTTCAAGATCAAAAGAAGACCATTCCAGGAAGACAGGCATACCGCCGGACAGATCCTTCAATATCTTCTTCATAACCAGGTTTGCCAGATCACCTTCATGGGTTGTTACACAACCATTTCTTTCAACTTCATAGAACAAAAAGTCAGCCGAAGCTCCTGTTGCCACTTCAACATGATGCTGGCCCAGAACACTTAATCCATCAAGGTTGAACTTTTTTATCATTTTACCCATCGCCAGAGCAATTTTTATTGATTTTTCCCTGTCTTCCTCATTTATTTTATATTTTTCGAATGGCAGTTCCTTATCCAGCCAGGCTTTATATTTATTTATTTCCCCTGTACTTATTTCTTTCCACTGATATAAAAAATGCTGCACATCTATGTAGAAAATATTCGGGCCAAAGGTTCCCTTTATTTTCGTCTTATCACTTTCGATATCGTACATGCCCCTGAAGGTATGCCCCAGCAGTCCTATATCAAAGCTATTTAAATCTTTTTTTAGTTCAAGTATTTTTATGTAATCATATATTTTTTCAAATAAAACGCTATCATCCTGCGGTCCGCATATTACGTCATAGTTTTTGCCCATTTTTTTAAAAGCGCCTATCAACTGTGTATTACCAACTAGGTTTTCATACCTTATGACTTCCTTGTTTGTCATATATTTTCCTAAGTTACCGGTCGCCTGGGTTGAAATAATCAGTACAGGTACATTGGGAACATGATCAACAACTCCCATAGGGATGTAATCAGTGACATATGTATTTTCGACAATAATCAGAAGATTTATGTTTTCCCTGGCTAATTTCTTACCCACCTCATAGGCGCTGTCCAGGGTATCAACTATTCCGGGAAATACTATTTTATAGTCTGTATCTACTGCTTTTTTCAGTTTATTATAAAAATTCCGTGCATCACTTTTTATCACTTTCTCCAGATAGTTATCCTCGAACATTCCATACCATTCAAACCACCCACAGCATACAAGACCTACTTTGAACTCTGTTTTTTCTTCCTTTAAATTTTTTGAAAGCATGTCTCCTACTTCTTCATCACCCGATACTTCAAAAGACTTGATAGACATTAAAACTCCAATCCTAAAAAAATTATTGTACAGATTATTTTATAAACTTAAGAAATTTACCTTAAGAATTTTTGCCAGATATTTCAATTCTTCCAGTACATGGCCGTAACCGATATTAAGGTGGTGGGTCAGTCCCATATTGGAGACATTTTCCAGATAATCCTTTACTTCCCTGTCGATCTTTACCTGCATCTGGTTAAGCCCGCATGAAAAAGGCCTGCTTTCAATTGCCATGCCTTCCGATCCGAACATCTTCCATCCATTACTATCATTAATCAGCGAAAGCATTGTCACTTCACCGGGCTTTCCTGTGACCTCAAATGCCACCCCCTCACCCGAGTAGCCAAATCTTTCAGTATGCGGCTTCAGGACGGGACAGGACACAATGTCCGGGTCCGCAACCCCGCAATGCTGGAAAAAAATGACATTTTTCTTTTCATCATACATGGTCCAATCAACAAACATCGGGGATAAGCCCGTAAGTTTCTTTAGAATAAAAGCCCCGATTGTATTTGGAATATCTCCTTCGCAACCGGTTGCCAGGCCTGACCTGTTCTGCATCAATGATAAAGCAAGACATGAAGGGGCATCGGCAACAACGTTTACATAGTCCTGACATAAAACTGTAAGACTTCCGATCCCATATCTCTTAGAAAGGTGTTCATAAGCAATAAATAGTCTTACTGCTTTATATAAATCATCACGACTTACATATTCAGTGTTGATTTTTTTCTTCACCTCAGCAATCAGGTTATCTACATCTCCGGATTTGATTGATTTTATTTCCCCTTCCAGCTCAGAAAGCTCAATCCTGGTTATTTTTGGCCCGATTTCAGCAACAAATTTACTATCCACAGCTACATCAAGCATCCCCGGAAAAGGGTGCCCTATCACACCAATATTTAATTTTTTAAGCTTCCCCTTTATGGACGCAGCTTCAACAATTTTCTCAAGCTTC
>JAFGDA010000040.1 GCA_016932375.1 Actinomycetota bacterium
AACTCAGGGTCTTTAACAATCATTTTTTCGAGGCTGGTTTCTTTAAGATTGCCTACATACCCTGAATGTCTGTAATATTTCTTATCTTCAAGCTTATTGTTTCCTTTTACCCTGATCTTTTCAGCATTGATTATTATCAGGAAATCCCCGCAATCAACATGGGGGGTAAAAGAAGGCTTGTCTTTACCTCTCAGGATCTTTGCCGCTTCTACAGCCAGCCTGCCCAATATCCTGTCCTTCGCATCTATCAGGTACCACTTACGGTCTACATCTTCCTTCTTTAAAATAAATGTCCTGGATCCAACACTTACCATATTCTCTTCCTCCAAACTGTCTAATACACTACCCTATTTAGAAACAGGCCCTTTGCAGGAACCATTTTCCTACCGAGCCCCTTTTCACCAGATAAAAGGGCTTCTTTTATGCTGACCGGATCTCTTTCGCCACGACCTGCTTCAAGGATAGCCCCCATCATTATCCTTACCATGTTATATAAAAAAGAATTCGCGCATATCCTGAAAATAATAAGGTTCCGGTCACCTTTTTCTATACTTAAATCATATATCTGCCTTATTGTATTTCTTTTCACCACAGAAGGGCTACAAAAAGAACTGAAATCATGCACACCTGTAAAATACCCTGCTGCTTCTTTCATTAAATCCATCCTTAACGTGCCCGTTATAAGGATGCTGTATTTTTTCAAGAAAACGCTCTGGTAACTATCATTGACAACATAATAGCAGTATTCTCTTTGCCTGGCGCTCCTCCGTGCGTCAAAACCAGGCCCGGTTTTTTTGATCTCCTTTAATACAATATCATCCGGCAGCATACTGTTTGCGGACCACTTAAAACGGTACAGGTCAAGTTCCTTTCCAGTTTTAAAACTAATTACCTGGTTGGTGGCATGTACCCCCGCATCTGTCCTTCCGGCATAACATATTTTTACCTTCCCGGACAGGACCTTTTCCAGTACCCTTAGCAACTCTCCCTGTACAGTCCTCATATTACCCGGCTGAACCTGGAAACCACAAAAGCCTGAACCGTCATATTCAACTACAGCCATATAATTATTCATATCCCGGAGATCAACCTGATTTTCAAAACAACAAAATCACCCGGTAATCAATACGATCCCGGATAAATCATTTTATAAGCTCCATTATAACAAGATCGGCACCGTCCCCTGGTCTCGTTTTGAACTTGACAACCCTGGTAAAACCGCTTGATCTCTGGTAAGTTGCCGGTGCCACTTCATTAAATAATTTCCTTACGGTATTAGTATTATGAAGCATCCTTATACAATTTCTCCTTGCAGCCAGTGTGTCCTCTTTGGCTATAACAATAAGCCTGTCAACAAAGCCCCTTAAGTGCCTGGCTTTCGGTAGTGTTGTTACAATCCTTCCGTTCTCGAATAAAGAAATGGCAAGGTTCCGCATAATAGCTTTCTGATGGCTAGCTGTCCCGCCAAATCTACCGCCTTTTTTCGGTACTACCATTTAAACTTCTCCTGCATGTCATTTTTTCTTAAAGGATAATCCAAGTTCCTTTACCTTATCTTTAACTTCCTGGATTGACTTCTGGCCAAAATTCCTGATATCCAGCAATTCATCCTCGCTATACTCAAGTAATTTTTCCACGCTATCGATTCCTTCCCTTTTGAGACAGTTATAAGCACGCACCGATAACTCGAGTTCTTCTATTGAAGGATATTCCTCCCTTGTGTCTTCTTCTTCAATTTCCTCAAATACAGGTTTTTCCCTGTTCTTCCTGTCAGAAAGATCGATGAGCAAAGCCATATAGTCATTGATTATCTTTGAGGCCTGGCTCAGGGCATCTTCAGGCTTCACGCTGCCATTGGTTTTGATATCCAGGAAAAGCCTGTCAAAATTGGTCATCTGGCCTACCCTTGTATTCTCCACCCTGAATGAAACAAGTTTTACCGGGGAAAAGATAGTGTCAATGGGTATGACTCCAAGGGGCTCACCTTCAGTCATATTTTCCTCCGCCGGACGGTACCCCCTGTTTTTTTCTATCCTGATCTCTGCCTTTATCCTGCCGCTTTTTGTGAGGGAGCATATGTAATTATCATTATTTATTATTTCAACTCCGGATGGAAGAGTTATGTCACCGGCTTTGACTTCCGCAGGCCCCTTTTTTTCCAATTTCAGGATCGCAGGTTCATCTTCTTCCATTTTAAAAACAATATTCTTTAAATTGGCTATGAACTCTATCATATCCTCTTTCATGCCTTTAATTGTAGAAAATTCATGCATTGAATCTTCCACCCGTATCTGGGTCACTCCGGCTCCTTCAATAGAAGAAAGAAGAACCCTTCTGATTGAATTCCCGAGAGTATGCCCGAATCCACGTTCCAGTGGTTCTATTATAAATTCCCCATGGAAATCATCTTTTTGCTTTACCTTTACATTGGGTTTATGCATCTTTAGCAATTTTTATCCTACCTCCTAAAGAAAACTATAAATTACTTGGAATAAAGTTCTACAATAATCTGTTCATTGATAGGTACTTTTATTTCTTCCCTGTCAGGTATTTTTAGAACCTTACCCTCAAGTGCATCAAGATCAACTTCAAGCCATTCAGGTATGGTAATGGTACTGCCTGAACTTCTGGCTTCCAGTACCGGTGTTATTTCCCTGCTGCCCGGTGCAACACTTACCTGGTTGCCTTCCTTAAGCTGATAAGAAGGAATATCCACTTTCTTACCATCCACCAGTATGTGACCGTGACTTATTAATTGCTTTGACTGGGCCCTTGAAGTTGCAAATCCCATCATATAAACTGCATTATCAAGTCTTGTTTCAAGAAGCTGCAGCAGGACCTCTCCTGTCACACCTTTTTTCTGAACAGCCTTTTTGTAATAATTGGAAAACTGTTTTTCGAGGACTCCGTAATACTTCTTTGCTTTCTGCTTCTCCCTTAACTGGATATAATACTCAGTCTCGACAGTCCTTCTTTTGGATTTCTGTCCGGGAGCATAAGGCTTTTTTTCGAGTACACATTTATCAGAAAAACACCGCTGGCCCTTTAGAAACAGTTTTTCCCGTTCTCTTCTGCACTGCCTGCATGCTGCTACCTTAGCTACTGCCATTTATTACAACTCCTTATGTAAAATTTTCCTAACTTTAACCATTCTCAGGGTCTTCGCCTCCTGCGCCCCCTGCACCCGTTATGCGGTACCGGTGTGACGTCAACAATATTACCTATTTCAAGACCGGCTGCCTGCAGTGACCTTACTGCTGTTTCCCTGCCGGATCCTACTCCCTTTACTCTTACATCAACCCTCGACATTCCATGTTCCTGCGCATTCCTGGCAACTGCTGTAGCGGTAATCTGGGCAGCGAAAGGAGTGCTTTTCCTTGATCCCTTAAAACCCTGGCCGCCGGCACTGCCCCAGGCAATGGTATTTCCCTGAAGATCAGTTATGTTGACAATCGTATTATTAAAAGTTGACTGTATATGAGCTATGCCGTATGGTATATTCTTTTTATCCTTACTCTTTATCCGTTTTTTAGCTGTAGTCTTTTTAGCCAAACCTGACCCCCTGATATATATGCTTTTTAACTGATTTTTTTCCTGATGCCAACACTTCGTTTTTTGCCTTTCCTTGTACGGGCGTTCGTATGTGTCCTCTGTCCCCGTACAGGTAATCCCCTCCTGTGCATGATGCCCCTGTAGGAATTTATCTCTATTAACCTTTTTATATTCTGGTTTACTTCTCTCCTCAGGTCACCTTCTATTTTTATATTACTTTCGATGTATTCCCTGATTTTTACCAGTTCGTCTTCACTTAAGTCCTTTGTTTTTAAATTCCTGTCAATGCCAAGATCTGCCAGTATCCTGTCGGCCGTTGAGCTGCCGATTCCATAAATATAGGTCATGGCTACCCATATTTTTTTCTCATTAGGTATATCTACTCCAGCAATCCTAACCAACTGTGTACCTCCTTAGCCTTGTCGCTGCTTGTGCCTCGGGTTTTTACAAATAACCATTATCTTACCCTCACGTTTAATAATCCTGCAGTTATTGCAGATCTTTTTTACTGATGGTTTTACTTTCAT
>JAFGDA010000004.1 GCA_016932375.1 Actinomycetota bacterium
AATACCAGCCCCGTTTCGGGCAGCTTACACTGAAATATCTGGCAAATGAAAAAGATATGGATCCAGGTTTAATATTAAGCGTTCTGGATGATATAATAAGGAATAAATAACCCGGGAAATAGAAGGAAGGAAAAGTTGAAAAAAGTTGGTTTAAAATTCATGACAGTGGTATTTTTCATGCTAATTTTTGTATTTGTTTTTACCGGTTGCAGCAGTGCGGTAGCTACGGTTGACGATATGAAGATAAACCGGGATGAAGTTGACCAGTATTTAAATTTCCTTGAAAAACAGGCAGAAAAAAGCCAGGTCGAATTGACCGATGAGGATATCAAGGAACTTGAAATAAATATAATTGATTCACTTATAATGGTAAAACTGCTTGATAGATATGCTGAAGAAAATGGCATTACAGTTACCGGGGAAGACGTAAACCAGCAGATCGAGCAGATAGTGCAGTCATATGAGAGTGAAACTGAATTTGAAGAAGATATAAAGTCCATGGGAATAAACAGGGAATTCCTCGAAAACGAAATAAGGAACCAGATCATACAGAGCAAAGTTTATGGTGAGAATACTGCCGATATAATAGTTACCGATGAACAGGTAAGGGAATATTATGAGGAAAATAAAAGCACCTTATTTACAACACCAACGAGGATAAGGGTAAGCCATATTCTTGCAAAATTTCCATGGATAGATGACCAGGGAGAAGAGACAGCCGAAGGCAGGACCGAAGCGAGGGAAAAGATTGAATTTGTAAAGGAAAAGCTGGATGATGGGGCTGAATTCGGGGACATGGCACGCCAGTACTCCGATGATAGTGCTACAAGTACCGATGGTGGAGACCTGGGTTTCATTTCAAAAGGCCAGATGGTTGAAGAATTTGAGAAGGAAGTCTTTTCCCTGAAAGTAGGAGATACAAGTGACATAGTGGAAACAGAATTCGGGTACCATCTTATAAAAGTATTTGACCGTGAAGAAGAAAGGTTACAGGAATTTGAAGAAGTAAAGGAAGGGATAAATTCTACCTTACTTAACCTTTACAGGTCTGAAAAATGGCAGACCTTCCTGTTTTCCCTGATAGAAAATGCAAAAATAGAGTACCTGACAGAAGCCGAGGGTACGTTAAATGAAAAACCCGGGGAAGATAATGCTGATACCGGCCAGGAGCCTTCAGGAGAAGGGGAAGACAGCGAAGCGGATGGTGGCGGCACCAGCGATGACCAGATGATTCAGGATGAGGAACTTGAAGAATTTCTTGAGGATGGGAACTGAAAACTGAACAGGGCTCCAACCACAGATTACAAAAGGTATGCTTTTTCTCCTAAAATATCTTAATTGAACGGAAATAGTAATTCAACCAAACAGAAATTGCAATGGAATACAATCTTGATGAGGATGATCTTAAAAACATTGGCCGGATAGATAATCCAGAAAAATTATTTACAATCCTGGTAAATGTCATGAAAAAACTCCGTTCGAGGGAAGGCTGTGCCTGGGACAGGGAGCAGGATCACAAATCAATTAAGAAGAACCTTATTGAAGAAGCATATGAGACCCTTGAGGCAATAGATGGAAAAGATCCCGTAAGCCTGAAAGAGGAACTGGGGGATATGCTTCTCCAGATCGTATTTCACAGCCAGATTGCAGCCGAGAATAATGAATTTGACATAAGCCAGGTTTTAAAGGGCATAATCGAAAAACTCCTGAGAAGGCACCCCCATGTATTTGGCGGTAAGAATACCCTTACAAGCAGTCAGGTACTGGCAAACTGGGAAAGTATTAAAAAAGAGGAGAGAAAGAAGTCCAGCAGGGACAGCGATTCCATATTTTCCGGTATACCAAAGACGCTTCCGGCCCTTCATTATGCCTTCGAGATACAGAACCGGGCATCAAGACTGAAATTTGACTGGGAAGACCACCGGGAAATATATTTTAGGATGCTTGAGGAACTCAATGAGTTAAAAATAGAAATTGAAAAAGGTGACATGGAGCGTGCATATCAGGAAATAGGAGACCTGCTTTTCAGTATTGTCAATTACAGCCGTCATCTTAAAATAGATTGTGAACTCAGCCTCAAAAACACAGGTAAAAAATTTGTGGATAGATTTAAACTTATGGAGAAGTATTCCGGTTGCGAAGGTGCAAAATTTGCGGAGCTATCTCCCGGAGAAAAGGACAGGCTATGGGAAGAGGCAAAAAAGAAGATACCTTAAGAAAGACAAAGATTATCTGCACCATCGGTCCGGCAAGCGGAAAAAATACGATTCTCGGGCAGTGTACTGGTAAACAAGCCGGGAAGCACCAATCTTATCACTGTCAGGGAAATAAAATAGGGATAAGTTTATCCGCAGGTTTTATTCCCTGCCTACATGTATTCCTGATGCAGGTAATTCTATTACTCATCCGTAAACTTTAATTTTTTGAGCTGCTTGTTGTCCCCGATAACCGTCAGGATGTCATCTTTTGCAAACCTGTAATTGACATCGGGAGGTGCAATTATCTGGTTATTCCTGTTTTTGATACTTATGATGGTCACGCCATGCTTATGTCTTAGATTAAGCTCTATCAGGTTTTTCCCCACCAGTATATCCGGGGTAGGTATTTCTATGATACTAACATCATCACTGACCTGAAGGAAATCAATCAGGTTGCCGCTTATCAGGCTTCTTGCAACCCTTTCACCCATATCCTTTTCCGGGTATACAATAATATCCGCTCCCACTTTTGAGAGTACTCTTCCCTGGGTTTTGGTGCCGGCTTTTGCTATTATCTTCTGGGCACCTTTTTCCTTCAGTAGTAATGTTACGAGTATTGAGTTCTGGATGTATTTTTCACCTATGCAAACGATGACAGCTTCATAGTCTGATATACCCATTGATTCAAGGATATCGGCATCTGTAGCATCACATTTAATTACATCCGAGATCTGTTCGGATACCCTCTGTATTCGATCTTCGGAATTGTCGATCCCAACTACGCTATGACCGGCTTCAGTCAGGGTATTTGCCACACTTGTTCCGAACCTTCCAAGTCCTATTACCAAAAATTGTTTTTTCATAGTTATTATCCTGTGATTATAATTGATTATTATCCTATGGTTATACTATCTTCGGGGTAAGTCATCTTATCCACGGTTCCTCTAATGGCTATTGCCAGCGATAAAGTGCTGATACCAATTCTACCAATAAACATACTCAGTATCAATATTATCTTACTGCCTGTTGAAAGGGTAGGGGTTATCCCTGTGCTCAGTCCTACTGTTCCAAAAGCAGAGACAGCCTCAAAAAGAGCATTGTTGAAAGTGCATTTTTCAAATGCCAGTATTCCCATGGTGGCAAGGATTATGACTATCAGGGCAATGATTGTCAATGTGAGCGCCCTGAATATGAGGCTGTCAGGCAGTTTTCTCTTGAGTAGTGTAACTCCCCTCCTGCCCACCAGGGAGCTGAATCCGGCGGAAACTACCGTCACGAAGGTTGTGGTCTTTATCCCGCCTCCCGTCCCACCAGGGGACGCGCCTATAAACATCAGTACTGTAAGGATTAAAAGGGTCGAGGGATTAAGTGCCCCTATTTTTGTAGTATTAAAACCTGCAGTACGGGCTGTTACCGATTGAAAAAAACTGGCAACTATTTTTGTGCCCAAGGTAGTATTACCTGTGGTCTGGGGATTATTAAGTTCCAGGAGGTAGAAAAGCAGCGCCCCGGCTATTATAAGTAAACCCGAAGTAATCAGTACTATCCTTGAATGGAGAGTAAAATTCCTGCGTCTCCTGTATGTAATGATTTCGGACAGAACAGGAAACCCTATTCCACCGAGGAAAATAAGCGCCATAAAAACAATATTGAGGGGAATGTCCCCGATAAATGTCTCGAGACTGTTTGAATAAAGAGAAAAACCTGCATTGTTAAAAGCGCTTACAGTATGGAAAAGACTGAAAGTCATCGAGGTCCCAACAGGATATCCATACCTGAAAAAAAATATAAGTGCCATTAATATAAAGCCTATGAATTCAATGGTAAAGGTCGTTGCTGCAATTACCATAAAAAATTTACCGGCGCTGAAAGGCTGTTTTGATCCGAAACTTGTACTCAGGTAAAACTTATCCTTTATATTGATCTTCCTGCCAAGTATAATGCCGAAGATAGACCCGATTGTCATTATTCCAAGCCCGCCTATCTGTATAAATAAAAGGATCACTATCTTTCCAAGGTCACTGAAATAAGTGGGTGTGTCCTGTACGACAAGACCGGTAACGCAGATGGCGGAAGTTGAGGTGAACAGTGCATCTATGTAGCTGATCCTGTTGTTATCCTGCACCATCCCTGGTATGGAAAGGATAAGTGAACCCAGCAGTATTGTTACGGCAAAACCAAGAAGCACCTGCTTGGCAATTGATTTTTGAGTTTTAGATGAAAAAAGAGGTATGTCTTTCATCCTGTTTAAA
>JAFGDA010000041.1 GCA_016932375.1 Actinomycetota bacterium
AGGCGCAATCTCCACTACCCTGCTTGCGCTGAATCTTCCAATAAGCAAAAATATGTTTTCTTTGTCTTTTTCTTTTATCCAGGCCGTGTAAAAAGACACGGACTCTGTAGAAAATCCTGACCTTACCGCCTGCTCTACTTCCAGGCTATTGTCAAGGTAATCAAGATAAATTGTCAGTTCTTCCTCATACAGCCCGCCTGCTTCCCTGATGGATTTGACCAGGTTTTCCTTTCTTTCCCTGTAAAACCGCATATTCTTTTCGATCGAGTCAAGGTTCTGGCTTATCGTACCCTTATACCCTGTTATTTCCGCGGCTTCAAAGGCAATGCTTCCAAGAAATTCTTCTGCCTCTTTCCTGTAATCATTATGGTATGCAAGAATAGCATATGTTATGTCTCCTTCTTCGGAGAGTACCTCGAAGGATATTTTATTATCATCAAGATCATGAGCAATCTGTTCAAAGTCCGGCCTGCTGCTTTTTATCAAACCAAGCCTTATCGTAAAGACATCCCCGGAACCAATGTCTTCGAGATTGTACCTGTAGCAGGACCATATTTTCAGATGATTGATTTTTGGGATCGCATCAGCCATTCTTGCATCGATATTCTGGACCTCTTTGCCCATATCAATTATGTTCTCGGCAATATCTTCGAGTTCCCTTTTTTCCGGTATCTTATCGTATCTGTCCCTGCTGACTATTATCCTGCCTGCCCTGGAGGCAAGTTTTTTCATTTCCCTGTCTTTGAAATCATTTATTATATCGAGGGCCTTTTTTACCTTCAGGTTGTTATCGGCACTTACATCCACGGCAGGTATTTCTTCGCCGATCTTTCCGCTGTAGGGCCTTATCTCTACCTGTGCATAGCGCTGGATTTTTTTTAGCAGTGTTCCTGTTTCGGAATTATGGGTGACAATAAAAAGCTTGGATAATTTAGCTACGGCCATTATTTAATCTATAACCTTGTTAATTATTCTTTCAACAGCTTCTTTCTTCCTAAATCCTGTTTCTTCAAGCATTCCCGATATTTTTTGATCATTTTCTTTTTCAAGACCGGCTGCTTTCTCGCCAGCATCCCTTATCGCCCTGGATTCTGCCTCTGCAAGTAACTCTCTTACCTGCCGGTCAGCCTCTTTTATGATTTCATTTGCCTTCTGGTATGCCTTTTCGACTATCTCTGCAGATTCCTTCCTTGAAGAAGACTCTATTTCCCTGGCTTTTTGTTCGGATTCTTTAATTTTTTCTATTATATTATCGATCATTATAAATATTATCGACCATGATAAAAAAAAGTTAAGACTTTTGAGTATTATAACAAGTAGCACAACACTGTCAATGATTGGTAAAGAGGTGATAATTTTGCATTTTACAGGAAATTAGCGGAAAATAAGATTACCTGGTACCTGTATTGGCGTATATCATTTAAAACAAAAATTAGCATGGATAGATATTTACGGGACTATCGGCAACCTTTATTAGCATGTATATTTATGTCTTGAAATTTGCATAATACTTCAGTAATTAACGGCATTCATTAATATTTAAAGGAGGATTGTTATGGCTGACCTTCAAACCTCGTATATGGGTATAAAACTTGCAAATCCCCTGATTTGTGGAGCTTCGGGCCTCATGTCCGATATTGATAATATCGTATCCATGGAAAAAAACGGGGCTGCCGCAGTGGTGTATAAATCGCTTTTCGAGGAACAGATTGAGCTTGAAAGGCTCCAGCTTGATGAGATGACGGAAGAATACACTGAAAGGCATGCGGAGATGATAACCCCTTTCCCCCACATGGAACATGCAGGGCCCCTTGAACATCTTTTAAAGCTGAAGAAGGTAAAACAGGGTGTTTCTATCCCTGTTATTGCAAGTTTAAATGCACTTAGCCCTCAAACCTGGCTTGAATATGCCAGAAAGATTGAGGAGACTGGTGTTGACGCTATTGAACTGAACCTTTTTTATGTCCCCGGTGATACCGGTCCTGATGGAGCAGGTATAGAAAAAGACCAGTTGGACATAGTGAGCAGTGTTGCTAAATCACTCAGCATACCGGTGTCGGTAAAACTAAGCAGTTTTTATTCCAATCCTTTAAACCTTATAAGCAAAATGGACAGGGAGGGAATAAAAGGAGTTGTACTTTTTAACCGCTTTTTCCAGCCGGATATAGATACCGGTTCAGAAGAACAGGCTTTTCCTTTCAGGTTGAGCAGCCCCGGTTATCATCGCCTGCCGCTCCGATTTACAGGGATGCTTTACGGAAAAATTAATGCGGATATCTGTTCAAGCAGTGGTGTGTTCTATGGCAACGATATGATAAAACTCATACTCGCGGGGGCAAGCTGCATCCAGTGTGTAAGCACGCTTTATAAAAACGGCATTGGCCATATCGGTTCAATGCTTGAGGACCTGGACCGGTGGATGAAAAAGAAGGGCTATAAGAACCTTAAAGAATTCAGGGGGAAATTATCGTCCGGGAAACTTAAGGATCCGTTTGCTTATCACAGGGCTCAATATGTAGATCTCCTCATGGGTGGAAAACCCGTAATAAAGGAAGGCTTCAGGCCTTAGATAATATTTATTTCCATAAGATCTACAAGGAGAAATAAATATGAAATATGAATTAGACAAAAATGAAACGCTAATTGAAAAAGAAGCAAGAGAGTATAAAAGGATCCCTGAAG
>JAFGDA010000042.1 GCA_016932375.1 Actinomycetota bacterium
GGCAGGATAATTGATATAATGCCCTACCGCAGGCACATGGGTAATCCCCTCCAGTTGATAAAAGAGGACCTGGGGATGGTCCGGGAAAAGATGGATGACAACACCGGTGCTTTCTCCATAAGCTTTACTGGATCTGGTGCAAAGGAACTTTCTGTAATATTAGGGGTGCCTTTCGTAAATGAGATAGAGGCAATAACCAGTGCCGTTAAGAACTTTGAACCCGGGGCGGGTTCCGTAATAGAGATCGGGGGGCAGGACTCCAAATTTATAGACACCGGCAGCGGCGATTATTCAATGAATGAGCTGTGCGCCGCAGGCACGGGTTCATTTCTCGATCAGCAGGCATCAAGGTTCGGGCTTACAATTGAGGAATTTGCCCTGCTGGCGCTGAATTCAAAAAACCCCTCTACAATTGCCGGCAGGTGCAGCGTATTTGCAAAAACTGATATGATCCACCTTCAACAGGAAGCTGCAAGTGATGAGGATATCGCAATGGGCCTGTGCCATGCAATGGCGCGAAGCTTTAAGTCGGGAATAGCCAGAGGCAGGGACTTTATGCCGCCTGTACTTTTCTGCGGCGGAGTGTCTTTTAATAAAGCTATGATAAAAGCTTTCAGTGACATAACAGGAAAAGACATTAAGGTTCCACCCCACCACTACTCCATGGGGGCGATAGGAGCCTGCCTGGCCGGGGCGTCAAAAAGGGCCGGGATGGATAGGGGCTTCTCAATAACAGATCTTATCGGGAAAATTAATGATTACCAGAAGAATTACCGTTATAAAAGTGAGACTTTTTCACCGCTAAAAATAGTAACATCGACGCTTCCTGATGTGATAGAAGAGAAGTACGGTTTTGATAGCGGAAGGGTAGAGGCCTACATTGGAATCGATGTAGGTTCAATATCAACAAATGTTGTGGCAATTGATTCATCTAAGAAACTTATAGCAAAGAAATACCTGCGTACGGCAGGCCGGCCGATTGAGGCGGTAAGGTCCGGTATCAGGGAAATATATTCCGAGGTAGGGGATAAAATAATCGTAAAAGGGGCCGGGACAACGGGTTCCGGGAGGTACCTTATAGGGGACCTGGTTGGAGCCGACATAGTCATAAACGAGATCACCGCCCAGGCCACTGCCGCGGCAAATATAGACAGCTCCGTAGATACAATATTCGAAATCGGGGGGCAGGACTCAAAATACATTTCACTTGAAAATGGCGTGGTTGTGGATTTTGAGATGAACAAGGTCTGTGCCGCGGGAACAGGGTCCTTCCTGGAGGAACAATCAGAGAGGTTCAACATAGACATCAAAGATTTTGGGGACATCGCATTGAGGTCGGAAAGCCCCGTAAACCTTGGAGAAAGGTGTACCGTTTTTATGGAAACAAACGTGTACTCCCATTACCAGAAAGGGGCTTCAATCGAGGATATACTGGCAGGACTTGCATATTCCATCACGATGAATTATATAAACAGGGTGGTCGGGCGCAAGAAAATAGGTAACAGGATATTTTTCCAGGGAGCGGTTGCGTATAACAGGGCTGTAATTGCAGCTTTTGAAAATTACATTAACAGGCCCATTATCGTACCCCGTCATCATGAGGTCACAGGAGCCATAGGGACGGCCATAAGGGCCATGGAAGCCATGACACAGGGAACGGCACCGACGAAATTCAGGGGGTTTGAAGGGATATCGAAGATAAGCTATTCCCATAGTTCTTTTGAGTGCAAGGGATGCCCGAACCATTGCGAGATTAAAAGAATCTCCATAAAGGGCCAGCCTCCCCTGTATTATGGCGGAAGGTGCGAGAAATATGAAAAAAGAGAGGTGGCCAGGTCCGGTCTTCCTGATTATTTTGCAGAAAGGGAGGAAATACTCCTTAATTCATACCAGCCTTCGGAATACATAAAAAACCGTATGCATGGAGATGGCAACGGGGAAGGAAAACCGAAAGTTGGGATCCCTTACTCTATGCTTACCCATGAATTTTACCCTTTCTGGAAAGCTTATTTTACCGAACTTGAATTCGACCTTGTACTTTCTGACAGGACAAATAAGAAGATTATCAATGACGGCGTGCAGATGGCAGTTGCAGAAACATGCTTTCCGATGAAAGCCACACTCGGCCATGTACAGAATCTTATTGAAAAAGGGGTGGACTATCTTTTCCTTCCTGTAACAAGGGATATGCCGACAAAGGAGAGCAATATAAAGGGGGACCGTACCGGAAGTTACCCCTGCCCTTTTATACAGGGGACATGGTCAATCGTAAAGGCTTCAATGGATACGGGATCGGCCAGGGTGCTGACACCGGTATTTAATTTTTCATTTAAAGAATATATAAAGGAAAAACAGCTTGTAAAATTTGGGATGGAACTTGGCAGGAACCGCCGGTCAATAAAAAGGGCTATAGAGCAGGCATATCTTGCCCAGGATTTTTTCTACAGTACCATAAGGCAGAAAGGGGCAGAGATGCTGGGCGGACTTAAGGATGGTGAAATTGCAATCGTGATTTCAAGCCGTTCCTACAACAGCTGTGACCGCGCCATAAGTATGGATGTACCACGCAAGCTGCAGAACCTGGGGCTTAAAGTTATACCGCTTGACTACCTGCCGCTAAACAGTGTCGATCTTTCCGGGGAGTGGCCCAATCTTTACTGGGAATTCGGGGACAGGATAATGAGTTCGGTAAAAATCATAAAGGAAATACCCGGACTTTATCCGGTGTATATAACAAACTTCGGCTGTGGTCCTGATTCATTTATCATGCAGTATTTTGAAAGGGAGATAGACAGGCCTTTCCTGAAACTGGAAGTGGATGAGCACTCGGGCGGAGCCGGGGTGATTACCCGGTGTGAGGCTTTTGTTGATTCACTCATGAATATAAGGAAAAAACAAATTAAATCCATACCTGTAGAAACGCCAAAAATCAGGGAAGCGGTTTTTAAAAAGAGCCAGGGGCGCACCATCTACATACCCTTTATGAGTGACGGTGCAGTAGTACTCAAGCATGCCTTCCGCTCTGCAGGTATTGAAGCGGAAATGCTTAATTCGGATGACGAGACCCTCAAATGGGGAAGAAGATATACCCTTGGCAAGGAGTGCTACCCATTTATAATCACGACAGGTGACATTATAAAGACCCTCCGTAATAACGACCCCCAGAAAGCAGCTTTTCTTATGCCCCAGACCTATGGGCCCTGCAGGTTTGGCCAGTATAACAGGATGCAGAAAATAATAATCAGGGAGCTCGGGTATGAAGGCATCCCCATTATTTCCCCCGGCGCCCCCGAAAGCGGGCAATTCTACAGGGAATATGATATGAACGGTATAAGGGGATTTGGTATTCTACTTAAGGCGTTCCTTGGTATACTTACCATAGATTACCTTAACAAGTGTCTCAGGCAGACCAGGCCATATGAGACAGGAAAGGGTAGAACCGATAGCATATACAACAGCTACATTGAAAGGGTCTGCTCACATGTTGAAAATGACCCGCTTTACCATATGCTTGGCAGGATGGTGGGATTGCTTGAAGAAGCCCGCAGGGAATTCGAAGGAATACCTGTTAACAGGACGGCAAAACCTCTTGTTGGCATAGTCGGTGAAATATTTGTAAGGAACCATCCATACAGCAACAATGAAATAATCAGGAAAGTGGAAGCCCTGGGCGGCGAAGTGGAGATGCCGACTATTAGTGAGTGGCCCGAGCATACTACAGCCACAAGGAAGATAGATATAATCACAAGGCAGACCAACCTTTATTACAGTATAATGAAGTTACCATGGTCCAGCGGCAGGAACGGATCAGGGCCTGCCGGAAAAAACGGTAGTTATTTTGAGCTTCTTGGAGATTTAACCAGGGGCTCGGGATCCCTCGTTTTGAACAGGATTATGGACAGGTACCTTATCCACTGGAATCATGCACTGAGTAAGCCACTTAAGGGATTCTTAAGGGAGGAAAAGGAGACAGGCATATATGAGGTCTGGGATAATGCGGAACCTTATATAATAAAGTGGTTCGGGGAAGCGGCTCTTTCGGTAGGAAAATCAGTGGACTGGATAAAAAAGGGTGCTGATGGGATAATTAATGTCCTGCCATTTACATGCATTCCGGGTAACATTGTGAATGCAGTATCCAGGAGGATAAAAGAAGATTACCATGTCCCATGGCTTAATCTCGCTTTCGATGGACTGGAACAGGGTACGACCGAAACAAGGCTGGAAGCTTTCATGTACCAGGCAGGGCAGCACCTGGACAGCAGGAAACAGGGATGAGTATGGGGCTGATTCCCAGGGGTACA
>JAFGDA010000043.1 GCA_016932375.1 Actinomycetota bacterium
CAATTATTATTTGAAAGAATACGCCATCTTTATTTTTTTTAAAATAATTTACACAAAAAATTATACGCTATCAAAGTGAAATAGGTTGGACAGGCGGTCCCGCAATCTATGTGGCGTTACTTTTATGTGCCATTTGGAAAGGGGCCTTGCAATCTATATGGTGTTACCATTAGGTGCCATTTAATACAATTACTTCCCCGGCGGGAAAAACATGGGTATTCTTAATTATTTACTCATAAACAAACAGGCAGCTATAAAAGGGGTGCATTTTTGCAATTAATTTTTTTACCTTATTATTTTTCCAGCAAAGTCTCGGCAGTATTATGGTCTGTTACGAGGACATTGATAATCTTACCTTTAAGGGCAGCATATATTGCATTTGCCTTAAATCCCCCACCTGCAACACCGATAACATACCTTATTCTTTTTAACTGTTCTATGTTCATGCCGACAGTCCTGTCTTCCAGATCTGATTTGCAGGTATTCCCATTAATGTCGTAAAAATAGGTGTTTATGTCCCCTACAGCACAATCCCCGATAATATTCTTTATGTCTTTTTCCTTTAAAAAACCTTCCCTGTACAACAAGGTAGAAGGTCTGGGACTTACGCTTCCAATTCCTACGATTGCTATATTTACATTACCAAACATATCCAGGGTCCTTTTAATGCTGCTGTCTTCAAATAGGAGGCTTTTTGTTTGAACCCCGTCCACAATAGCAGGAGCATATAGCTGGTAGCAGCTGCAACTAAATACCTTCGCCAGCCTGCTGCTCAGCTCAATTGCATTATATCTTGCTTCTACCTGGTTTAAGCCTCCTGTTAACTGGACCACGGAAATATCCTTTCTTTCTATTTTTGCAGGCAGGGAATTTACCATCTCATAAATTGTGGTCCCCCAGGCTATCCCTATGGTATCTCCATCATAAACTATATCTTTCAGGCAATTTGCTGCTGCTTTCCCAATATTTCTTTTGGTAATTCCATAATCGCTCGAAGTATCTACAACTGAAACCCTGAAGATTTTAAATTTTTCTTCAAGTTTATTCTCTAAATCTATATATGTGTTTTCAGGCTCCTGGATGTTTATGGTAACAATACCTTCTTCAACTGCCTCTTCAAGGATTTGTGCCACTTTGAACCTGGAAATCCTTAAATTTTTACTAATTTCAACCTTGGATAGATTTTGCTGGTAATAAAGTTTACTGACCTTGACTTTTAATAAATTATCATTCAACTTTTTTGCTCCTGCGGATTATGTAAAAAAAATTATTCTTCCATGCACACTGCACATTCCCTGTACCTTTCAACAAATGTTATTATACATAACAATTGTGAATAATAAAATAGTTTAAAATAGCAGTATCGGAGGCCTGTATAATCAGAAAATAAGCCCGGTTATGAATATTTTAAATGGAAAATTTATTTTAAAATAATCACATAAAGACAGGGATAATGAAAAAAACATTCGTAAGGAAGGATAAATACATCATGCGATCCGTATTTTTTAAAATTATGGTAACGGCGGTAGATCAGGTTTACACAAGCTTTATCTCAATATTCCTTTTTGAGATTTTATTAAGTTCATCCCTATCCGCTTTTTTATCAGTAACCAGGATATCCAAACCGTCAACCGGTTTTATATAGGAAAAACTTGTTCTTCCAATTTTTGTATAGTCAGCCACGACAATTATTTTGTTTACCCTTTCAGACATTTGCCTGCACACTTCTGTCTCTAAGTGGGAAAATGTTGTTATCCCATTACCCATGCTGATACCATCAACTGACAGGACCAGCTTATCAGCCCTGTACCTGCTAAGCTGGTTAATCGTGTCATCCCCATAAGTAAATTGATTGCGGTGGTCGATATTTCCTCCAAGCAGGATTACATGTATGTTCCGGTAATGTCCTGCTTCCTGGGCAATCAATATGGAATTGGTTACAACAGTGAGGTTTTTTACACTCCTCAGTTCCTGGACTGTAAAAAGAGTTGTCGTTCCGGAATTAACCAGAAGGGTGTCCCCGTCTGAAATCAGCCCTGAAGCACCTATGGCTATTTTCCTCTTTTCTTCTTCATTTGTCTTTATTCTCTCCTGGATTGACATATTGTAATAAGCCCTGTATGAGCTGATGGCTCCCCCATGCACACGCTCAAGTAATCCCATTTTTTCAAGTCCCGACAGGTCATTTCTTATGGTCACTTCAGAGGTATCGAAAAGCTTGCTTAAGACATTAACCCTGACCCTTCCTTTTTTGGTTAGCATATCCACAATCTGGTTTCTCCTGTCCTCGGTGCTTATTTTTTCCGGTCCTTTTTCACTCATACTTAACACCTTCCTCTAACAAATTCATCAAGAACTATTAAAAATATGCAATAAAAATCCAACCATATCTTTTTATTCATATTTTAATTTATATGCCCCTGCAGGTCAACATATTGATAATATAAATGAAATACAATAACAACCTTAATAAAACCTATTAAAAATTAAAATATAACTAATATATAAGAATAAC
>JAFGDA010000044.1 GCA_016932375.1 Actinomycetota bacterium
ACAGCTTAAGGACGAAGATTCTAGTCCCCGTCTTGTGCCTTAAGTGAAGCGAAAGGAATGATTATGGATATGAGAGATTTTCCAGTATTTGAAATTAAATTAATAGGACTTGTATAATCATGATAATTCAATTCAGCATATATGTAATCCCGTACCTTGCCATACTGGCAATAATTTTGCCGTATCTGGTGATTATCTTCAGGCTTAAATCAAGCGAGGACCTGAAGATTACAGCTCTCCTGCTGATTGGCACTGTTGTATGGATATTGGGCTTTGCCCTGGAGATAATAAATGTTACTCTTGCAGGCAAAGTTATCTTTAACAATCTGGGATATCTTGGCTCACTTGCAATTTCGGTAATAATCTTTATTCTATCGGCAAAGCTTGCAGGTTTTACCAGGCTGGTCAAAAAAGACGTAGTAATTGCCATAAGCATACTACCGGCGGCAGACTTTGTATATCATATTGTAAATGATATTTCCGGGCTGGTACAAAAGAATTTAACAGTACGGCCAGACGGTATCCTCATAGCAACTTCGGGGAAAAGTTATGAGATTGCCGGCTGGGTCTGGATCGGATATAATAGCATATTAATCCTTTTAAGTTTAATATTTTTATTCATGATACTGGCAGGCCGGCATAAGTTTTTCAGGCGGCAGGCCCTTATCCTGCTTCTTTCAGTGATTGCTGTATTTACAATTGACCTGCTTCATTCTCTTAAGTTGCTGCCAGTAATTACCAACCCGGCCCCTTTTGTATTATGCCTTGCCTGGATTATCTACTGGACTGCAGGTAAAAGATATTTAATTATGGGCGAAGTTGTCCCCATAAACTATGAATCAATAATAGAAAATATAAATGACAGCGTCGTAGTCCTGAACAAAAAAGATGAGGTCAATTTTATGAACAGGCCGGCACAGGACCTGTTTTCAGCCAACCCTGACTTTATGGGAAAACAAATAAGCTCCTTCTGGCCCGGCTACAGCCTTGATATTGCCGAAGGCCAGCCGGAGGCCAAAAAAGATATAATGATCAATACAGGCGGCCAGGATAAATATTTTGACGTATCACTTACCCCTGTCAGGATACGCCAGAAGGAAATAGCAGGTAAGCTTCTTGTCATGAAAGACATTACAGAGAGGAAGGAGTATGAAGATAAAATAAAATATATGTCCTTTCATGATTACCTTACCGGCCTTTACAACAGGGCTTTTTTCGAGGAGGAACTTACAAGGCTCAATGCGGGAAGAAACCTGCCGCTTAGCATAGTAATGGGAGATGTCAATGGCCTCAAGATGATAAATGACACCTACGGCCACGAGAAGGGCGACGAGCTGCTGAAAAAAGTTGCAGAAATACTAAAGCAGAGCTTCAGGAAGTCAGATATCATTTCAAGATGGGGCGGGGATGAGTTTATCATCCTTCTACCCCTTACAGGCTACAGCAAAGCAGAAGAGATTGCAGGCAGGGTAAAAAAGGCCTGCTCCGGGCATGACACCGAAGATATGCCCATAAGCATTTCACTCGGGATAGCCACCAGGCTAAAGGAAGACGAAAGCATCGAGGAAATACTGAAAGCTGCAGAAGATAAGATGTATACGGATAAGATGAGCGATGAAAAAAGGACACACCGCTCCATAATATCCTCTATTGAAAAATCACTTGATGAAAAGAAGTATGAAACGGAAGGACATGTAAAGAGGATGGAGGGCCTTGCGCTTATGCTTGGCAAAAACTTAAAGCTTTCCAAAACCGAGCTTGACGAACTTACAATGCTTTCCGCCCTCCATGATATAGGGAAAATAGCTGTTGCAGACAGCATAATCCTGAAACCGGGAAAGCTTACCCCCGAAGAATGGGAGATGGTTAAAAAACATCCCGAAGTAGGTTACCGTATAGCGAAATCATCGGTTGACCTTGCGGCAATTGCCGACGCGATACTTTACCATCATGAAAACTGGGACGGCAGCGGATACCCTGAAGGTATAAAGGGTACGGAAATACCCTTAATGGCCCGCATAATATCAATAGTTGACAGTTTTAATGCAATGACAAGTGACAGGCCGTACAGGAGGGCTTTTTCCAGGGAGCGGGCCATTAAAGAGATAAAGAAAGATGCAGGCATAAAGTTTGACCCGGAACTGGTTGAAGCTTTTCTAAATATTGCTAATAGCAAATGATTTTGCTCCCGGATCATGAATCCAGGTTCCCTGGATCTTTATTCCTTTTTAAGAGAAATTTCAGAATTGAAAGGGGCAAGATGCAATGAAAGTACTGATAAGCGGCGGTTATGACTTCATAGGCTCCTCCCTGGCAGCAAGGTTTTTAAAAGAAGGACATGACGTAACGGTAATTGATAACCTGGCCCACGGGAAACACAGGAAAACTGCAGGAGGCAAGTATAAGTTTTACAATCTTTCTGGTTCCAGTCCTGAATGCGAAAAGATTTTTGGTGCCGGCAGATTTGAAATTGTAATTCATATTCCGGAATATGAATCAATGTCTATAACGCCTAAAAAATCCCCTGCACCTGAAGATATATTATCAAGATGCAATTTATCAGGGCTTGTTAATATGCTTGATCTTTCAACAAAAAATAAAGTAAAAAAATTCGTCCTAATTTCATCTTCTGAAATCTATGGCAATACCGGGGAGGGTCCGGCAAGCGAAGAAACTGCGCCAGATCCTGTGTCGCTTAAGGGTATGAGCAGTTATGTGATGGAGTATTATTGTTCCAGATGGGGTGAAATAAATAATTTAACCATACTCAGCCTCAGAGTTTCAAATGTTTATGGTCCCCGGGAACAGGTTTCAGGCTCTTTATACAGACCGCAGGATGAAGTCTCTATATTTCTGGATAAAATAATACGGGGCAAAGGGATTATTGTAAGCGGTTATGGAACACAGACAAGAGACTTCATATATATCGATGATCTTATCGATGGTATTTATAAAGCTTCCCTTAATAAAAACTGTTCGGGGATTTTTAATTTATCTTCCGGAGTCGAACGTTCGGTTAATTCAGTAGTCGAAGATTTATCAGCATTAAAAAAACCTGGCAAGATCATTTATCAGCAGAGCGTCAGGGAAAAAATCCAAAAATCCTGGCTTGATAATTCTAAGATTTCAGGCACCATTGATTGGGAGCCTGGAGTTAGTTTTGAAGAAGGCATCAAGCTTACTTACAAATGGAAACAACTGCAAAAAGAGGATAGGAAAAGTCAAAGACTTGGCAGGGAAAAAGCCGGAGCCAGGCAAAAAAAGAAACCGTTTAAAGCAGTTGCATACATTGAAAACATTCTATTGTTCATATTTGTGGCTTTTCTGCAATGGGGAAATCTTTTCTTTAATATAAAATTGCCTGTTTTAAAAATAGATTACAGTATAATCTATATAATTGTAATGGGTATAATATGGGGCCAGACCCAGGCTTACATTGCAATGTTTTTATCTGCGGCCTTATATATTGGCATGAGCCTGTTTGCCGGTGCTGATATTGTAACTTTTGTTTACGCTCCTGAAAACCTGATAAGGCTGGCAGCTTATATCCTTGTGGGTATTATAACAGGATATTCCATTGAGAGAAAAAACAGGGAGCTGGAGTCCAGAAATTTTTCGATTCAAAATCTGCAGGATAAGTATGCTTTCCTGTTAAATGTTTATACCGAGACAAGAATCGTTAAAAATGAGCTTGAAAGCCAGGTTATTGAAACAGAAGACAGCTTTAGCGCAATTTACAAAATAGTCCAGGAAGTCGAGAGCCTGCAAATTGAAAAAGTATTTTCTGGAGCTATTTCAGCAATAGAGAAGATCATGAAAACTGACCAGGTTTCAATTTATACTTTAAGCAGTGACGGAAACAATAACTTCATGAGATTAAAATCAAGATCACGGGCTCTCCTTGATAGGGTCCCTAATTCAATAAAAATATCAGATTTTGATGAACTCAGGCAGGTAATCCAGACAAAAAGTACCTACATTAATAGTAATTTTAAACCAGACATACCCATTATGATGGCTCCTGTTCTTGAAGATAAAAAAGTGATTGCAGTGATTTCAATCCACAGCACACCCTTTGAAAACCTGACATTGCATTATGAAAACCTTTTCCAGACTGTTATAGGCTTGATAACCAATGCATTGAAAAGGGCCTATTTCTTTGAAGCAAGCCTTAAAGATAAAAGGTATGTTCCGGATACCAGGATACTTACACCACTTACGTTTGAAAAGATACTTAAGGAAGTCAAGAATAGTAAAGCAGAGCAAGGGATGAGCTATACCTTGCTTAAAGTTGAAAGAAATGGCAAATCGCTTCAAGAAATATCCGAAAGGGTAGTCCGGGTTATCAGGGATAATGACTATGTCGGAATAAGCAATGATAATGTAATCTATATATTGCTATCAAACACCGGTAACAATTATGCAGGTCTGGTATTGGAAAGATTAAAAAAAGCGGAAATAAATGCCTCTCTCGTAGAACAGGAACTTGATGATGAATAATAATCAGGTATTTTTTCTTATTATAATCCATTCAGTGATCTGTCTTACCTATTTTGCAGTGAATCTAAAATTCAGGAGCCTGCAGGATAGTTTTTATAAGTTTTTCATTATCTTTTTTCTTCCAGGGGCCGGACTTATATTTTTAATTTTTTTGGAAATATTGGGCAAGATTCCCAACAGGCCTGATTCAATAGTTGATAATTATCTTGAACATATCAGGGGGCAGAAACATGTCCATTATGAGGAGGCTGTGGATTTTGAAAAGGAAATGAATACTGTGCCGCTTGAGGACTCATTAAATTTCAGCAACAATAAAAGTAAAAGGGAATACCTTATTTATATTTTGAAAAAGGATTTTGTGAGCCATATAAAAGGGCTGCAGAAAGCTATCAAAAGCCAGGATACGGAAACCTCCCATTATGCAGCCTCAGCCCTGATGGAAATTAAGAAACAGTTTGAAATTTTATTAGCGGATTCATACGAAAAATATAAAATCAACAGAGATGATGTAAGTGCTATTCAGGAATATGCCAATACCCTGAAGAAGTACCTGAAAAGCGGTCTTGCCGATAAAGTCGACTATTACAATTACCTAAAAAAATATTCTGCGGCACTTTCAGGGCTCCTATCCAGGCATTTAACAAATGAAGACTATTTTGTGGATAAGATAAACAGTGATTTGGAACTCAGGGACTATAAAGGTGCAGAAGATTACACTAAAAAATTTTTTAAGAATTTTCCAAACAGTGAAAAACCCTACCTGGCTTTAATGAAATTTTATTACCTGAACCGGGATAATAAATCATTTTTAAATTTGTTGGAAGTTTTAAAAAACAAGAAGATAGGCCTTACGGAATATGGCGAAAGTGTTATCAAATTCTGGGAGGGCAGCAGGACCGATGCTCATTAGGAAGCTTTCAATAATCATAATCGCCCTGGTGCTCCTTGCAGCAGGGTTTATGGTGATGCGCTCATTTGGATTGCTTAAATTTGTAAAAAATACCAACCTGCAGGAAGAACTGCCTGAAGCAATATCTCCTGAGATTCCTGCAGATATCGATTTTGAGAAATATCTCATTGTTTCGAATATCCAGGAAACAAATAGTTTAAAAACAGGAGAACAGTTGAAAGCTGTGCTTGAATATATGGAAAAAGACTATCAGGCAATAAGCATAGATCAGCAGGTGCAGGATCTGCAGGATTTTGATTGCATTTTCCTGTCATTTGAACGGCTTGATTTCTTAAAAAACTTAAGTGATTACATCGATTATGTAAATGCAGGGGGAAATCTTGTTTTTTTAACCCGTCCGGTTACAGATAAAAGTTTTAAAAGCATCAGCAGCCTGCTTGGCATAAGGGAGAACCTGGACGAAATAATAAATACACATGGTATTAAAATGCTTGCAGATGTAATTATTGGTGCAGGTGATTTCAAATCTGATTCAGATGCTTTTACAAATTCATCCTTAAGCTTGAAACTTGATCCAGAGGCAAGAATATTCATAACTTCTTATGAGGATATTCCTATTTTATGGAAGCAGGATTACGGAAAAGGCAGTTTCATAGTTTTTAATGGTACTATTTTAAATGAGAAAAATAACAGGGGGCTTATCGCAGGGGTCATGGGTCTGGCTAAAGAAAACCTTATTTACCCTGTAATCAATTTAAAAATGATACATATCGATGATTTTCCGGCCCCCATTCCTGCCGGCAGGGATGAAAAGATTTATGAGGAATTCAGCAGGGATATCCCCCGGTTTTATAAAGAAGTCTGGTGGACGGATATGATAAAGATATCTAAAAAATTCGATATAAAATATTCAAGTTTTATAATCGAGTCCTATAATAACGATACAGAACCCCCATTTCCCCGGGGAGACTCAAAAGCTATGCAGAACCTCCTATTTTTTGGCAAAGAGCTGCTTGGCATCGGCGGCGAGCTGGGGCTCCATGGTTACAACCATCAGTCACTTGCGATGGAAGGCCATATAAAACAGGACCTAAGATATATGGCCTGGGAAAGTGAAAAGTACATGACAGAGTCAATAGAAGAGCTTGTGAGATTTGTAAAAAGTGTTTTTAGCCAGTATTCATTCAGGGCGTATGTCCCGCCTTCCAATATCCTGGGCCCGGAGGGACGGCAGGCAGTTATAGAAGGGAACCCTGATTTGAAGATAATAGCATCTGTTTATCTTCCAAATAGGGAAGGAGATGTATATGTCCAGGAATTTAGTATAGCCGAAGATGGGATAATAGAGTTTCCGAGAATCTCATCAGGCTATGAAAATGAGGATGAAAAAATGTGGTCAATTTACAACGGGCTTAATCTATACGGTTTATTTGCCCATTTTATTCATCCTGATGATGTTCTTGACCCTGATCGCAGCGGAGGAAAGAGCTGGGCCCAGCTGTCAAGGGAATTTGCTTCAATAGTCGGAGAGGTAAATCAGGACTATGGCTGGCTTAGAAGTTTTACCATATCTCCAGCCGGCCAGGAACTGGTAAAATATCTTGAATGCAAACCCCAAATTGAATACAGGGATGACATGATAACGATATATACGGAAGATTTCAGGCCGGATATTTACTGCATTATGAGGACAAAAAGCAAAATAACTGAATCCGAGAAGTGTGATTATTTAAAGATCTCCGATGATGCCTATCTGCTGACAATAAAAGATGCAATTTGCAGTTTGAAGTTAGAGGTGAAGTGACTTTGAAAGTATGCTTATTTCTTGAAGGAAGTTATCCCCATGTTACAGGCGGGGTTTCAACATGGGCGCAGATGCTCATGGAGAACATGCCTGAATTTGAATTCATTATTTATTCAATCGGGGCAGAAGAAAAATACAGGGGTATATATAAGTATAAGATTCCTGGTAATGTAGTCGCAGTCCAGGAGGTATTTCTTGATGAAATACTTAAAGAAAAAGGGCGGTACGGAAAGAGATACAGATTAAGCAGTGATGAGATAAAAAGCATCAAATCCCTCATAACAGGCGAAAAGGTTGAGTGGAGCTACATTTTCAAATTAATGGCTGAAAAAAGGATTAGGAATGAAATGGATTTTTTCATGAGCTATAACTTTTTTGACATACTGCGGGAAGCATATATGGAAAAATTTGCTTCAATTCCATTTACAGAATTTTTCTGGACAGTCAGATCAATGCTTGTACCGCTTTTTTTTCTTCTAAACAATAAAATACCCGAAGCTGATATATATCATAGTGCCGCAAATGGGTACGCTGGCCTATTTGCTGTAATGTCCAGGTTCATTTATAAAAGACCCATGCTGCTTACCGAGCATGGGATCTATTCAAGAGAAAGAGAAGAAGAGATAATCAAGTCTACATGGGCAAAAGGATATTTTAA
>JAFGDA010000045.1 GCA_016932375.1 Actinomycetota bacterium
AAAATAACAGCGAGAGGGCCATTGCAGCAACTAAAGTAAATACTAATAATTTTTTCATTTTATAATTCTCCTTTATAACACTTAGGTTGAATTTTGTTAATCCTCTAACCATTCAAGGAATTAACATGATTTTCATTTAATCTACAATTTAGTTTAAATAAATTTATTAAATTTCCTGACCACCTCCTTTATAGCATTAAATTATTGGTTTACCGGATTTTGTACCACCTCCTTCTTATCCATTCAAACTATTACTTGTCAATTTAATCAGATACCACCTCCTTGTTTTCAATTACTAATTGATAAATCATTAAAAGCTTTTATAGGCTCTTCCCGGTTAATTTTTTACCCAGTGACCCTCCTGGATGAGACAGGGCAAAATCTTCCTTTTTGAATCCTTTAAGAAATGAAATTGTAACTGCAAGGGCATCCCCGAGGACAAGGGTTGCCGTTGCGCTTGTAGTTGGGGCAAGATTAAGATGGTCCGCTTCCCTTAGTTTACCAATAGAGATATGTATATCACTGTTTTTTGCAAGAGTTGATTGGGGATTTGAAGTAATAGAAATAATCCTGCAGCCTATTTTCTTCAATGTTGGCATGCAGCCAAGTAATTCCCCTGTCTCCCCGGAATTGGATAATGCAACTACAATGTCTTTTTTTTCAATCATCCCAAGATCCCCGTGGAGCGCTTCGTCGCCATGAAGAAAAAATGATGGGGTGCCGGTTGACGCCATTGAAGCCGCTATTTTTTTACCTACATGCCCGGACTTCCCCAATCCCATGATGATTACTTTGCCCTTGCAGTTCATAATCATATTGACGGCATCATAAAAATTATCATCTATATGGTCAGCCATCTTTTTTATATTGCTGATCTCGCATTTCATTGCTTTTTTTGCAAAATCAATTATTTCGCTTTTTTTCATTTCCATATTTATCAGGCTCCCTTATAACCAGGATATTTTTTTCAGGGTTCAAGGAAAAATACGGCTATTTTCCTTTTGTAAAATAAGGTGGAATAATTTCTTCCTTAAGGGGAAGGTCCACCCAGCCATCTTCCTGCATCGATTTAAATACTGCGCAGAGGACTTCCATATCCTTTGCGCCATCCTCCATTTTTATTACCGGTTCCTTACCATATGCAATGCACTCGATAAAATGCTGTATCATTTTCTTATAAGCCCAGCCCCTCGGCGGATAAATCGATATCCATCTTTTCTGGAGTGGTTTTGTAACATTATCAGTTGCCCAGAATGTCTGCGGGTACCTGTAATCCCTTATTATCTCTGGCAGCTCCTCCCATTCATAATCCCTGTCCATGTAAATTGCCATTGGTGCAGACTGGTATGGATTCTGTGCTTCAGAGCTTGTAAATATAGTTCCTTCAGTACCAAGAAGCTCACAGCCCTGTGTGACTGCAGGCGAAAACCTGTTAAGGTCCACTATTCCATAGGTATTATCCTCAAACTCAATTTGTATATAGACGCAGTCATCAAGAACCGTATATTCCTTCGGCCTTGTAATATTTTTTGCGATGCCACATACCCTTTTGACCTCTTTTCCCATAAACCACAGGAGAAGGTCCACCATGTGGGAGCCGAGGTCGAACAGCGCCCCTGCGCCTGCAAGTTTCGGGTCTGCCCTGAACTTTGTGTAAGATATCATCTCATGGTAAAGGTCCCATGATTCGTGCGATTTTGAGCTTCCCATTTTGAGCTCCCCAATTATATTCTGGCCAAGAAGTTCTTTTGCTATCAGGTGCTGCTCCCAGAACCTATAATTGCATCCTACCATTACTCTTGTATTATATTTTTTTGCAGTATTTACAATGTCCCATGCTTCAAAATTAGTGCAGGCAAAAGGTTTTTCGATTATTACATGCTTCCCTGCCTGGGCGCATGCAATTGCCTGTTCGTGATGGTAGATATTCGGGCTGGCTATTATTACAAGTTCGATATCTTCCCTTTTTATCATTTCCTTATAATCACTGTAGGAAAATTTTGCCCCCCATTTTTTAACGGCTTTCTCCCTGTAATCCTCCACCACATCACACACTGCTACAAGTTCTGCTTCCGGTATCTGGGATATTGAGGGAAAATGCGCAATTTCTGCAACGCTTCCTGCGCCTATAACTCCTATCCCCACTACTTTTTTTTCACCTGCCATATATCAGCCTTTCCTTAAATTTTTTATTATTGGTCCCTTAAAATCTTTATCCTTCTTAAAACCTCCGCCCTGTCAGGCATCCTTTCTGCAACTACACCCCCGGTTCTTTCTACGATATAGGAAGTTGCTGCAGTCCCAAAATAACCGGCCTTTAACGGGTCCCCGTCTTCCAGGTAACTTGAAAGAAATCCTGCCATGTAACAATCCCCGGCTCCTGTAGGGTCAACATAATTTTTTATGGGGAAAGGAGGTATATATTCCTGCCCATCTTTATCCTTAATAAAAGAGCCTCTCGAACCGAGCGTAACAATACTGATTTTAGATCCCCATTCCAGTAATTTCCCTGATATTTCAACTTCATCCATATTATCTCCAAATATATGAAGATAATCTTCGATTGAACCTTTCATAATCTCAAAAAACGGGCAAATCTCCCTTATTTCCTGGCCATTCTTCAACGCCGGATGGGTTGCGGATGTTCCTCCTCCATATCCGCCAATATCAACAGCAGTTATCTTGCCCAGGCCGTAAATGCTTTTTATGGTGTCAATGCCGACCTCGTAATCCATCGGGTTTACCGAAAATATTTTCGATTCCAAATAACCTGCAGGAATATCATCAAACTTTATTTCATCTGCCCTTGTCAGGAAATTCACTTTTTTATTACCGTTAAAATCATATACGAGTTCGTTCCTTGTAGAGTTCTTCCCCTTTTTTATGCCTTCGGTGTTGACGGCTGTCTTATCAAAAACCTTTAACAGCTCCCCGGGGAAATCCTTTCCTATTTTTGTTACTATCCCCACATCTACACCAAGTGAAGCCATACATACGGAAGAATACGCCACAGGACTCCCCAGTACAGGATAAAATTCTTTTTCAGGAAATATTATCTTTTCATTCAGTATGTGGCCGATTACGACTACATCTACCAATCTATTTCTCCCGCTATGAATTTTTCACAATTATCTTTTGCTTCTTCGTCAGGATACTTTTTGGGTGGATGTTTCATAAGATAAGATGATGCGGAATAGAGCGGTCCACCGATATTCCTGTCAAGTGCAATTTTAGAATACCTTATTGCATCAATTATTATGCCTGCTGCATTTGCTGAATCTTCAATAGAGCACTCAAGCTGTATGGTTATGGGGTTCCCCCCGAAATTTTCCCCTTCCCAGTAAAGGCGGCATATTTTATTGTCGTTCTGCAGGCCTATGAACCCGAATCCGACAGAAACCTCGGCCTTGTATGGCAGGACACTTTCAACGGAATCCTTCTTGGAAAATTCCTTGGTCTCCCCTCTTTTTACAAGATTTATAAAATCTGCGTTTCCGGCAAAATTCAGCTGGCTGGTTTTATTAATCTTTACGCCCCTGTCAACACAGAGTTGTGTTATTACCCTGTGAAGTATCGTTGCGCCTACCTGTGATTTTATATCATCGCCAATTAAGGGGACTTTTGCATTTTTTGATTTCTCCACAAATTCCGGATTTGAAGAAATAAATTCAGGCATGCAGTTTATAAAAGCACATCCGGCCTCTATCGCACAGTTTGCATAGAATTTTGCGGCTTCCTCAGAGCCTGTCGGAATGAAGTTAACAAGTATCTCTGCTCCTGAATCCTTAAGCTCTTTCACTACATCACATGGCTCATAATTATCAGCTACATCATAAAACTTTCTTAAATGCTCGGGAGCCCCATCCATTATAGGCCCCATTTTTACTGTTACATTCTGTTTCGGGACTTCTGCAAATATTGCCATATTGTTAGGCCTGGCAAATATTGCTTCTGAAAGGTCTTTTCCAATCTTGGCTTTGTCTATGTCAAAAGCTGCCACGTATTTTATATCCCTTATTTTGTAATTCCCCAGCACGGGATGCATAAGCCCCGGGATCCAGGTTGAGTTATCCTCAACATCATGGTATTTATATATTCCCTGTACAAGATGCGAGGTACAGCACCCTATTCCTGCAACAGCTACCCTTATTTCTTTGTCTGCCATAGATTTCTCCTTTAGTGGTTTTTATTTTCGTGTTTTAAAAATATTTTTATTTAGTGGATAAATTTTTAATACAATTTTTTATCAAATATTGATTTATTATTAGCTGTAATATAAACTTAATAAAAGTTTGTTACCTATAACTGTTATAGATAACTGTTATAGATAACATAATAAACTAAAAAAATGGTGCTGTCAATATAAAAATAATTAATTATTTTTATATTGAAAATAGGTTGAATATAATAAAAGAACAGGCCAGTATTTTCATCTGCCGAAGGATGAATAATGACGAACATCTACGAAATAGCAAAAAAAGCCGAAGTATCCCATATGACAGTATCAAGGGTTTTTAACAACCCTGACCTTGTAGGTAAAAAGACGAGGGAAAAAATAATATCAATAGCCAATGAGCTGGGCTACAGGCCAAGCCAGATCGCAAGAAGCATGCGGACCAAAAAAACCAATTACATAGGGCTTGTCCTTCCCGATATCCTGAACCCATTTTTCCCTGAAGTCGTAAGGGGGGTTGACGATTATGCAAGGAGAAATAAATATAATGTCATACTTGTAAATACGGATAATGATTATGAGGTCCAGACATCTTCAATGGAAGTGTTTATAAACAGGGGAATTGACGGAGTAATACTTGGCGGCATTGCAGGCGGCAAGAAAGATACGGAACTGCTTAATAAGATGATTAAAAAAGATATACCAGTTGTCCTTATTGACAGGTTTATACCAAGTGTTAATTCTTCCTATGTGATTACAGATAATGTAAAGGCAGCATATGAAGCAACTCAATACCTTGTCAGGTTGGGCCACAGAAAAATCGGGATAGTTTCTTCTCCCCAGAAGATTAAGATCTTCCATGACAGGCTCCTCGGATACAAGAAAGCACTTGAAGATAATGATATTGAATTCAGGGAAGAATATGTCTGTGAGGGTGAAGAAGTTGTAGAAAGCGGTTATGAGACTTTCAAGAAACTATTAGAAAAAATAAATGGATTTACGGCAATTTTTTCAATGAGCGATTTCATGTCTTTTGGAATATATAAATACTGTAAGGAAAAGACGATCAGTATTCCGGATGATATCTCAATTATAAGCATGGACGATATATTTACATCCGCCCATCTTAACCCGCCACTTACTACCATGGCGCAGCAGAAATATGAAATGGGCTATAACGCCGCAAAGATTTTAATCGACAGCATCAGGAAAAACAAATTACCGGATAAGCAGCTGGTGCTTGAGGCAAAGCTTATCGAAAGGGAATCCTGCAGGAAAATCGGGTAAATATCCCGGGTTTTTTAAAAACGCTTATAGCCCGTTTATAGACCCATGGTATTTAAATAAAACAATATTATTCACGCCGGCTGTTTTTCATACTGTGGACTGCCTGTTAACCAGCAGGGGTTTTGTTTCCCGGCTCTTCATCAATTTTCTCAAACTCTGCTGAAAAATTCCTTTACCGTTTCTACATAAACCGGTGGAGCGATATATCCGGCATTATGCCCCACACTGCGAAAGGTCTTTACCCTTGCCTGTGGATACAGTTCCTTTAATCTTTTCCTTGCATCCTCTTTTATTATATCATTGGCCGATTCTATTATCAGCGTTTCCCCGTTCCAGCTTTCAAGATCCCCGGGACTGAACCGGTAATTTTTTGCATAATCGCACAGGGCACGGTACATGTTTACAATTTCCTCCCTTGTTGTCCGCAAATATAGAAGCTCTGTCATAAATGCGCGCCAGTAAGCTTTTTCTTCTTCTCCAACATCCGAAAGTATCCTCAGGTAATTTTTCTTATAGACCCTCTTCAACACCCATTCTGGAAACAGCGGAAGCGAGAGCCCTGTAATCACCAGCCTTCCTTTTGACATTACAGATTCCGGACCCGAGGTATTTGAAAGTATCAGCTTTTCTACCCCCCGGGGATATTTTCTTACGAAAACCTGGGCAAGCCAGCCCCCAAAAGAAGAACCGAGAAGAAATATATTCTCCACCTTCTCTTCTCTTAAAATACCTGCTACTCCTTCAGCCGCCTCCCTCATGCTGTCAAAAGCCGGGTATGTGGGAGCTATTATTCTATATTCTTCCTCTATTTCCGAAATCAGCCTGGACCATAATTCCGCAGACCTTACAGTCCCGGGCAGCAGGACTACTGTCTGCCTGCCATTCCCGCATGCCAGGTATTTCCAGTTCCTGTCACCTACGTTCAAATGATAATAATTGTGGTTTTTCCTGAAATTCATCAGCCGGTTCTTCTGGCCCTGTGGCACGTCTTTATATATTTTTTCAAACCTGCTCATCTAAACTTATAAAACCTTCCCTTTTAAATATTTCTACAAAATCACCGGGCTTGACTACCTTCAAACCCGATCGCTTTTCAATCATTGCATTTTCATAAAAATGCCGGTCACCTGTAACCAGATAATCACACTTTGAAGATATGGCCGATTCAAGAATGATTGCATCTTCATCATTTATTATACCTGACCACTTTTTTATTTTGGCAGGATCAGGGTCTTTGATTATCCGTGGAGGATAACCTGTTAAAAATTCCTGAAGCAAAATAGTAATTTCAGGCAGTTTTTCCACCAATACCTTTATAACTTCATTTAATACCTTCTGTGAAATTAAAATATTTATCTTTCCGGATATATAACTATCAAGTATTAAACCCGGATTTCCTTTCCCTGGATACAATCCTGATATTAAAACATTGATGTCGATAAATACGTCAGGTTTTTCCATGTCTTTTCTCTTCAACTGATTTTAACAATTCATCTTCAGTTATCCCTGACTTTTTAAAAGCGTCTCTTATCTCCTTCAATGCTTCAAGAGCCACTGTTTTTTTGGGCCTTGCTATAATTGCATTGCCCCTGACCTCTATTTCCAGCCTGTCACCAAACTCAAGCCCTAATTTTTCACATACCCTGAAAGGAAGGGTTACCTGCCGCTTGGGGCGCAACAGGACATCTATTTTTTCTTCTCCAGATACCATTCCGACCTCCAACGTAGGAATTCTTACTTCCTGCATTATTTCATATCAGGGATTTTTTATCAATGGGATCACAATCGGGACAAAGTTTATGGTTCATGCACTATCCCGGAAAGCTCCGGAAAAATTCTTACGAAATCATTAGCATTTAGTGTCAGTATTTTTTCAACTCCTGATTTTTTTGCAGCTGCCAGGATAAGCCCTTCATAACTTGCACCGCCTGAAATGTTCCTTCTGCTCAGGGTTTCTATTAAATTTTTGCAGTCCTTTATATTGTAAGTGACCAGCTTAAAATCATTAATTATATTTTCTTTTATTAAATCCCGTGCCAGCACAGGATTAATGCGTGGGCTTAAAGGAAGCGTTGTAAGAATGGAGTATGTTTCAATCAAAGAATGCACAGAAATCACTCCCTCCACCTCTTTCTTCTTTACTTTCTGCAGCCAGGGCAGGGAATCTTCGTGTCTGGGATGGGCGCCTACGAATGCTGCAATTATTACCGAAGTATCAAAAAAAATTTTCAAAATTCCAGCTCCTTTGAAATCTTTTTTATCCTGTCACTTCTGTCTTTACTCAAAAAATTCCCAAAGGGCGCTGTTGGCTCGGAGCACACTACAAGTATACCACCTTTATCCGTAATAAAAGGCGTCGCTATCTTTGGATGGACTATGATTTCGTTCCTGTCCGTAGTTTCTATCTCAAGTTCGGAATTATCAGCAATTCCGAAATCGTCTCTTATCCTTTTCGGAATAACGATCCTTCCGAACCTGTCAATTCTCGTTTTAAATTTTATCACCATCTGCATTATCTCCACTAATTAAAATAATTGCAGCAATTATAAATAATTCAACGGAAACAGGGCTGCTATTTTCTATTACGTATAGTAAATTACCTTATATCATCTCTTATTTGTCATTATATAATGGCATTTGGCAAACTTCAATGGCAATTTCTAAATCACAATGAATTTCCTTTCTAAAGATTTGTTAAAATTTTATCCGGGAGATAGTTTCCCTTAACAGCTTTCCTTAACTTAAACCAGCACCTGTATCCAGGCTGTCCCTGAGCCCCCTTAAAATATGGATCATGCCGCCGGTATCCATCCTGCAGTACCTTATAAGGGATTTCCGGACCTTTTCCGCTTCTTCCGGCGCCGGGCAGGCTTCCCCTATCTTATAATGCCCGCAGGCATAGAGATAATAAACACTTGCAGACAGGCCGTCTGCTATATCCATATCCCTGTAACTTAAGTCTGTAATAGCTGGGAGCACACTCTTGACAGAAGCGCTTCCCTTCTGGCTGGAATTATAGTAATAAAAATCACCAAAAGGCCTGTAAAGATCAACTATCCTGGGCATTAGCGAATCGACCCAGCTCCTGTATCCGGGGAATGCTTCCGCAAGTTCTTTGAGGACTCCCTTTTCAAAGAATTCATAATAAACAATTATACTGCCACTGTCCCCCAGATGTTCTTTAAGGTTTTCGATAAGCTCCCTCCTTGGATCACGGTCGCCTGTTGCGAGGAAGTCGTGATGCACAGGTTCAGCATCCAGGGATTCCATCACATGTATGGAGTATTGAAACGGTATCCTCTGGAAAGGCTTCGTACCTTCATAGAGGGGGACTGCCACTGAAAATGTCTCGAAATCAAAGAAATAAAGTGGTTCATTTAGTTTTTCCAGAAAAGCTGTAACCTCTCCCCTGTTTATCCTCGGTTTTTTGCTTTTTGCACATTCCCTCTGTATCTGCTGCTTGAGATTAAGGTCATAACCTTCGGGTATTTCTTCAATCGATAGTATGCCACGGCTGTAAAGGTCTATTGCCTTATCCTTGTTGCCGTAAAGATTAAACACGTGGTTTTCCGGAAGGAACTCCCAGCATCTGTCCTTCAGCGGACAGGTGTAGGGATCATCGCACTGGCGCCCGATTGCGATTTCCGGCGGCTCAGGGCTTCCTGCCGCTTCTATCATATCCTCCACCCTGTTTCCCATACCGGTCAAAGCTTCGTCAACCTCTGCGCTGATATCACAGGTTGCAAACAGCTTTGCGGGTTCGATCTCCCCCCTTTTCGTATACCTGTTATTTACAAGCATTAGATAACAGTCCTTTATATTTATCCCTGCCTGCAGGAAAGTATATTTCTGGAAGGCAACATCCTGGATATACTCAGCTTTAACCTGGGTGGAGCTTTTTACCTCGATGATGTCCCACTGGTCCCTTACCGACGGTCTTAATATATCGGCGCGGCTGTAAACGCAGTTCGTTCCCACGGCAGCTTCAAAAATAGGCCGCCTCTTTTCAAGGAGCTCCGCAGTCTTAACAAGCTGCATCCCCATATCTTCCACTTTTCCTAAGTCTATGCCGTCCGGAAAAAGCTTTTTTGCATACTCACCCACCTGTATTCCCTGACTGAAGATAAAACGTGTCGAAAAATCAGGCCCCGGTATCTCCTCCCTTGCGTTTACAAGGTACCATAGATATTTCGGGCACTGAAGCCCTGCAAGATATCTTGATTTTGAGATGATAATTTTTTTCATCATTTACCCGAAGCTTCCGTATATTTCCCCAAAATCTATCCCTGATATTTTCATGTCCCTGTATTTTTCCCTCAAATTATCCTTTGCAAAAACGAGGTTTTCATTTGTTATGCCGTTTTTCAGGGCCAGGTCAGCTTCGATGAAAGCCGCAAGGTCGTCAGCCGCCTTAACAAGCCTGCCATCCCTCACACCCGGAATATCCGAAAACTCATCTTCCGTATACATCCTTACCTGTCCATGCCACCCCGGGGGAATCAGCTTATATATCTTTTTTTCCATTTCCTGGCTCTCATATTCTTTTATAAGATCATCCAGTCCTTCCACAGACTTTTTGACGGGGTTTATTATGTCCCGGGTCAGCACTTCCGGAAGGTCATGGAACAGTCCTGTTAAATAATTGTTAATGCATATTTTTCTTTCCGGGCCGGCTTCATATGAAAAAAGGTATGAAAACATTGCCACAATCAGCATATGGCCAAGCACAGAGGTCCTGGGGATCCTGTAAAGATGGCTCCACCTCTGCTGGAACCTCAATTGACCGGCTATATCGGCAAAGTCAAGAAGCTTTTTGTCAGCCAGGAAGTGCTTCATGCAATCAAGGTCCAGGTATTTCTTTTGCTCAAGCTCAATGCTTTCCCTTATTTCTTCCACGAGGTATACCCTCGGGTTTGCGGAACTAATGATATCAAATTCCCATTTGGTAACATAGAAATGGGCAGCATTTACTATCTTCGCTTCCAGGGTTTCGCTTTCTTTCAGGATGTGTTCCCTGAAACGGCCGGTAAAATCATTTCCCATTGAGCCGATAAGGGGCCTTACTTTTCCAAATACCCAGCTGTTCAATTCACTGTAACGGTCCCGGTCCTCTTTTATCCTGTAGATAAGTGGCGGCTTTAAATCCGTAAGTATTATCCTTTTTAAAAATCCCGAAAAACCGTTCTCTATTACCGAAATCCAGTCTATCCCGTTCTCTTCCGCATGAATATCTTCTTCACACCTTCCGAGTATATAGGAGACAATCATTTTGTGGGCCTGCTTATCCAGCTCAGTAAGCTCAATGGTCCTTATCTGGTCGTTCCACCTCTGCATGCTGGCAGCTTCATATATTTTTAAAAGAAGAGATTTGTCAATCATCGGATTTATCAATCACACGTAATATTTTTAAAACAATACGGTGCACTTTTCCCGTTTTTTTCACTGTAAATTCAATGTAAATTGTCTTATAAAAACTAACAAGTTTTAATTAGTTTATATCATAGATATGAATTCTTCAAACAGTATACAATATTGATGCTTTCAAACTTTTTAATTAAATTCTTCTAAAAACCCCTGTTGCAGAGTGCCATCCACTATAGTGTGTGGACATCTACAGACATGGTTCACTTTCTGATTCAAATTTTCCCAATCTCAATTCTTTAAACAATAAAATTCATAATATCAAAAAATACTGGTAGAATTATTTCTAACAATATCAGAGGGACGATTGGCAGCTGGAAATTATATGAGAATGTGGGGAGTCGAACCTGTAATGCTCTGCAACCAGCATCTTCTTGGTGAACATGTTGAAATGCACATGTTTGCAGGCTGTTTAAGAAAGGGAATGAGCTTAAAAGGATATTACAGAAATAAACTGGTCTGCGCAAGATCAATAAAAAAGAGGCATGACGAGCTGGCGGCTGAAATGATTGCCAGGGGGATGAAACATAAAAGCCCCCTTGAAGAACTTGTTTTGCCAGGTGACTATGAATATGGTGAAATTGACATTGAAGTAAATATAAGAGAACTTTCCCGCCGCTGCCCGGATTGCAGAAAACAGCTTGATTCAACCTTATAATTATAAAATGCCCGAAAAGCTTCTTCTGGCAACAGGTTAGGCTGGCTTAAAAGCCGGGGTTTTCATGAATAATAAATTTCCATATAAATACCCTGTCTTGCTACCAGCCAGCATATTTACGATTTACCGGATTCAAAAATGTCCTCCGGCTGGAGTAACTGGCCGGAAACAACGTGGAATAGGTAAAATAGTGAAGAAAATCCTATATATGGACCTTTTTGATGGCAGGCCTATATCATTAATCCCTGTGAAAGCTTTTAACACACATGGCCACTATCTGTATAGTCTTCCCTGGAGGCAGCTTGAAAAAAGAATTCACTCCACGCATAAATCCTCCTTTGCCACCTATTAATCAATTGTTGTAATTATTTTTTCCTTGCTTACAGTCTTAATGATTAAAAATATTACTAATGCAAGAAAACATATTACAATAAATGATACAAGTATAAACGGCCAGCTTATTTTGTAGGTTTCATCCACAAACCTTGTAACCAGGAACATCGCTCCAAAAACAATTACATAAGTTATAAAATAGGCTATCCTGTTTTCCTTTATTCCAAGTACAAGCTGGATAAGGCCGTTTAAACTGACAGCAAAAATTATAAACATGGGAATGTTTAAAAAAATATGGAACAATAAAGGGAATGATGGTGGCTGAAAAATTCCACCCTGGAAATATCCGGTTGCAAGAATTACCAGTACACTCAATAAGCTGAAACCATATGTAAAAACAAAAACTCCAATTACTTTTCCCAACAGTATTTCCTGTAAGCTCAGCGGGGTGCAAAACAGGTCAATTATTGTTTTATCGAATTTTTCCCTCATAAATATCTGGGCAGATAAGATAAAACTTAAAAAGGCAGCCATCGTTAAACCAAGAATATATAATGCAAGGTCTAAAGAAATCCCTGCCCTCGCAAGATTCTGGGCATAAATAAAATCAAACCAGCCGGCAAGCACAAGGGATATTATTACTGATCTTTTGTTGACCGTAAGTTCCTTAATTTCTTTTTTTGCTACTATTAAAATTTTATTTAATTTTTCCATCACTTCACCTCTTAACAAGATCCAGGTATATATCTTCCAGTGAACTCTTTAACCTGGAAGCCTCTTTTACTTCAATGTTATTTTCAACAAGCATCTTTATTATCTCGCCTGATTCTATTTGACCATCTAATATATTTATGCTGTCCCCGGCTATTTCTATTTCTGATAATATATTTTTCTCTTTTAATATATGGGATGATTTTACCGCCATATCTTTTGAGCCCAATTTTATATTGAAGACCGACCTGCTATACTTTTTCTGCAAATTTTCCAGCCTGTCATCAACTATCACCTGTCCGTTATTTATGATACATATGTGGTCACATATTTTTTGTACCTCATCAAGATTATGGGATGTCAGGAAGACAGTTATCTCCTTATTTTTAGCAAGGTCAAGAATCAGCTCCCTTACCATTTTTTGCGCTTCGGGGTCCAGGCCTGCAGTAGGCTCATCCAGGAAAAGTACTTCGGGATCATTTATTATTGATTTGGCCAGTGATAGTTTCCTTTTCATGCCTGTGGAAAAAGTACCTGTTTTTTGATTACCGGAGTAATTAATTCCTACAAAATCGAGCAATTTCTTTGCTCTGTCTTTTATATTCTTAACTGAATAAAGCGAACCAAAATAGATTAGATTCTCAGGGGCGCTTAAATTACTGTAGAGCCCGCTGTTTTCGGTTAAAATTCCAACTTTTTGCCTTAAATGGTTGTTGATTCCAATATCTTTACCAAAAACATATATCTTTCCGTTTGACGGCTTAATCAATCCCATAGCAATCCTGATAGTAGTAGTTTTCCCGGCCCCATTTGGACCCAGATAACCAAATATATTTCCCTTATCTACTTTGAAATTTATGTTATTGAGAATATTTTTATTCCCGATTGCTTTGCTGCATTCTATTGCTTCAATCATTATTCTATTCAGGTACTCCTTAAAGTATATAATTGTAATCACTGAATAATAAAATAATATTCAGATATACTACTTGCTAAAATAACATATATCAATATCTAATCTTATTTTTATTTTTTAATTTTTTGTGGTCGGTATTGAAGTATTTTTTTCTATCTTCCCAGGAGCTCCGCATATTCAGGCACGATATCTTCTGTAAATTTCTTCATCCCCTCCATTGTCTTGTAATGGACAAGGAGGCTGTCTATTACATCCATTGGCAGTGTTGAGATATCGGCTCCTGCAAGGGCAGCTTCCCTGGCCTGTCTCGGATTACGGATACTTACCGCCAGTACCTTCGTTTCCGTTATTCCGTAATTATCATAAATTTTTTTGCCGTCTTCCATCATTTCATCATATTATATCAACCTGAAATCAAATAATTTCAAGACTCGCCTACATCTAACAAACCTGATGTTTACAATCAAAGAAAACAATGCTAAACACTGCTCCTGTTCTATAACCGTAAATCCTTTCAATTTCTCCTACTTCAATAGATTTCAATTTTATGAAATCAGGGGGTAGATTCCCTGGGGGATTAATTTTGGGATAATCTATGGTCTTATAATTAAATTTCCGGTCTGTTTTTATATCTCGCCAAATAGCATTTCCCAGCCTTTTAAAACAGTAAATCAATTTATCCAGTTGCCTGCCACCCCATTCTGAAAGAAGACAGGTATTATCAGCACACCATTTAAATGAAAATTGGGCTTTTAATAAATCATCTGATATATGAAGCTCACAAACAGGTAATTTGTTTTGTTTTTTAGGTTTGGGTATTTTCCTTTTAGACACTATTTGGAATTCAGCAATTCTTTGAAATATTTTTTAATAGGTGTCATATCTATTACGTTACATATTTCACATCTCTATGTGTAATATTGATATTATTCTATTATTTTTTTGCCTTCTATACTATTCCGATCTCCAGCAGTAAACTGTATACAGGATAACTCCCGCAGTGAAGAAAAGAAGCGATATTACAATAGTCATTGAAATGTTTAGAGCACTTAGAGGGTTATAACCAATATCCCCTATCAGGTATTTAATTATGACTGAATTAGCAGCGGACATCGGCCAGACCTGCGCGAACTTCTGGAGCACCGGGGGAAGCATCGAATACTGGAAAAAAACACCGGAAATTGCTGATGTAACGACAGCTATGCCGACCCCTGTCATGATGGCGCCCTGTATATTCCTGATCAGCGAGCCTATTATCAGGCCTACCCCTGCAGATGATAGTATCCCGAGAAATAAAAATCCGAGGGATTTTAAAATACCCGCCGGCGTGATGTTGAATTTTGCGCCAAGAAGGACCCCTACGACCAGTATTATTACCGCGCTTGCCACCCCGAATGTAAGGACGGCAAGTATCTTGCCAGTTGCTTCTTTCCATGGCTGCACCGGCATCGTCTTCAGTTTCTGGAAAAGCCCCCTCTGCCTGTCCTCGGATATATTTGCAGGAAGGCTGGTCATGCCGCAGACCATTATCGAGAAAGTGACCATCGAAATTGTACTCTGCCCTTTTGCCAGGGCGGCATATTCGGGCGGCACCCCGCGCAGGAAAACAAACACTGCGAGCAGGAGCCATATGGCAGGCCAGGCTATAACCCAGAAAAGCGCGGATTTGTTCATAAAATTATCTTTAATGCCCTTTATATAGGTTGCAGCTATCTGGTTCAATTTTTAGCTCCCCTTATCTTTTCGTTTGCTTCCCTTACTCTTTTACCGGTCAGCCTGAAAAAAACATCTTCAAGTGACGGTACGACAGAACCTATCTGGAGCACCTTATAGCCCGCGCTTTCAACGGACCGGACTATCCCGGGCATCACTTCGGAAGTTTCTTCGGAGTAAATCTTATAGCCCTCATCAGTTTCAAGTAGTTCTTCGCCTTTATTGAAGCTGTTTAGTATGCCTGCTATTTTTTCATTTTTGACGGACACCTCTATGGTTATTACATTTTTTAGTCCGCTCCCATTTTTCAATTCTTCCGGTGATCCGCTGGCAATGATTTTGCCCATGTCCATAAGCCCGACCTTTGTGGCAAGCTCTGCATCCGAACCAATATGGCTTATAAGCAGGACCGTAGTAGAGCTATCCTTAAGTTCATCTATAAGGCCGAAGAAATTTCTTCTCGCTGCAGGGTCCAGCCCGGTTGTAGGCTCATCCAGTATGAATATCTTTACATGCGGAAACAGTATTGTGGCAAGCTCGAGTCTTTTCCTCATACCGCCTGAAAACCTGGAAACCCTTTTGTTCCTGTCATCAAAAAGGCCTACCTTTCTTATGAGTTCCTGCCCGAGCTCCCTTGTTTCTTTGTTCGGGTACCCTAGCATCCTTGCAAAATAATATATGTTCTCAAGGCCTGTGAGATTAGGGTCAGAAAAATTTTCCTGGGGGATGTAGCCTATCAATCTTTTTGATTGTCCGGGGTCTTTGCCGAATATTTTCACTTCTCCGCTGGTAGGCTTCCTTATTGATGCAATTATCGAAGAAAGGGTTGTTTTCCCTGAACCATTCGGGCCCATCAAGCAGTAGAATTCGCCTTCGTCTATGGTGAGGTCAAGATTATCCAGTACTGTGGCACTGTCGTACTTTTTTACAAGATTCCTTACTTCGATTGCATGCAAATTATCTCCTTTGTGTATTTCAAGTAACTATTATACAAGAAATATAAAATTATTATTAATAATTTTTAAATTATCCTGATCCAATCGGTAAAGATCATCATTTATTTTATTTATAATTTTAAGCCCTATAATATCCTCGGGACCTTCATCATGTTAACCGAACCATCTTTTGTGACATAAACATCATCTTCTATCCTGATTCCTCCCAGACTGGTGTCATACAGGCCCGGTTCAAGCGCAAATGCCATTCCTTCCTCAATAATCGAGTGTGAGTTTGAAACTATCATTATCCCCCATGAGCTGCCTACCGGGTGCCCCGTGTGATGAATGAATTCCCCGTCATGTCCGTACTTTCTGAAGTGTTTTTTTACTGCAGTATCCACACTGTTTGCAGGAACTCCGGGCCTTATACTGTCTATGGCTATGTCAAGCGCCTCTTCAACTATCCTGCACCTGTCAATTATCTTTTTTGAAAACATTTTTTTTGAAATCGGCCTGCAGATATCAGCAAAGTAGCCTCTGTAAACAGGGCTGTAATCGACATCCACCAATTCATCCGGCTCTATTACTTTTCCAGATTCAGTGGCTCCCAGCCAGCATGTCCTGTATCCGCTTGCCACACTGCTCCTAACAAAGAAATCCTCAACCCCCTGCTTCCTCATGTGATATTCGGCATATGATGCAAGCTCGTTTTCAGTTATTTCTTTATCAGAACCGGCCAGGAATTCCTTCGATTTTATTGCCCCGATTTCTGCAATCTTCGCTGCTTTCTTTATGATTTCTATTTCTTCTAAAGTGTTTATTGAATATATGCTGTTAAGCTCCGGTGAAAAATCCACCAGCCGGAAACCTTTCAGGTTTTCCTTAAGATAATCAAACACCCTGACAGGCGTGTTTAAAAAATCTATCGCTATCTTTTTACCGCCGGAATCAAAAGATGATATATATTCCACTGTTTTTGCAAGCCAGTCCTCTTCCACATCATTTTTCTTATCTATGCCGATATTGTAAGGGTATATGCCATTTATATTCTTGACCCAGGATTGCCCGACAACCGTATCCTTTGTAGCATAATGTGTAAATACCTCCGGTTCTCCGCTGTCCCTCAGTATGCATACGAACGGTAAACGTGTGAATATCAGGTGCTCAAAACTGTTTGGCTGGGATAATATTAGAAACCCTGCTTCTTTTTCTTTCATTTTGAGCTGTATTTTCCCTGTCTTTTCCCTGCCTGTCTTTTCCATTTCTTTCATAATGGCACTCCTCCTATTATTTATTTTTCTGATATCTTCCTAAAAATAGGGCTGATAAAAAAAGAACGGCAAAAACTATAAGGCTGCCTGATATTATTCCTTCGGAAGCCCCCATAATAATCAGGTACGGAGATAAATAATAAAAAATGGCGGGAAGCAAAAGAAAAGTGATAAGAATAATTCCTTTCCTTACTCTCTGCCTCATAGTTATCTTTCCTCTTATATAATAAGCCGTTAATTTTAGGATTGATAATAAACTATATATTCTCTCATTATTGGGAATTTTTGTAGGGGTAATTATATCAGATTTGGGAATTTTTGTAGGGGTATTGACTATAAACCTTATTTTTTAGTTAAATGGTTTTTCAAATTTTGCTATTGCCTAATATCAAATCCAAAGTGCCTCAATGAAAGCACTATGTTATTTAAAAAATCAGCCAGCTCTTCCTTTGTTACTGGTTCATGATTTTTGATTCCACATTCTTTTGCTATAGTAGGAATATCTTTTGTAACTGTCATTTCTCACCAGCTTTGTACCACTCTTTCACCAGCATTGTACCAGCCCGGTTATAGTTGTTAATAATAAATCATAAATCTAT
>JAFGDA010000005.1 GCA_016932375.1 Actinomycetota bacterium
GCTTACAACTTTAGTTTATGATAAAAACCAAAAAAATGGTTTAATTGCATTTGTGGCATACTGCTTTTAATGAAACTATAAAAAACCCTGCCCGTCTAAAAATAAAGTCAATTACTGTTTACGGAACAATCTCCGTAGTTACAGAACAAGCTCCATTATATATTAAATTAATGCTGACAGGTAAAAGGTGCATAATGACAAAAATGACCAGGAAAGATATAGAAGCTGTTATTCCCCACAGGGACCCGTTTATTTTAATAGATGAAGTAGTGGAAATTGAACCTGGAAAAATGGTTAAAGCCATAAAGTTTGTAAAAGAGGAAGAATATTATTTTAAAGGGCATTTCCCCGGAAACCCCATTATGCCTGGTGTCCTTCAGGTTGAGACCATTGCCCAGGCCGGGGCGGTGGGTGTTTTGATGCTTCCTGAGAACAGGGGCAAGGTGGTGCTTTTTGCCGGTATAGATAAAGCACGCTTTAAGAGATTGGTAAGACCCGGGGATGAACTGGTTATCGAGGTTGAGATAGAAAAATTCAGGAGGAATATAGGCAAAGGCAGGGGCAGGGCCATGGTAGATGGAGAGCTTGCATGTTCAGCAGAAATAATGTTTGCAGTAAGTTGAGTATTGTTGTGACAGGTATCCATGGCTTCATACCCGTTTTCCTAAAAAAAATCAACTGAGGGCATTAAAATAAGTTTGGCGTGATTCTGGAAAGGACCATAAAAAATTGAATGACATTGCCGGAATATGGAACAAAGAACATAAAGACAAAGAGAGCAAAGGTAAAAGAATGGTCCTTATGTTTCCTGGCCAGGGTTCACAGGCCCCCGGAATGGGAGGAAGATTCCTTAAATTCAATGATAAATATCTTGAATATTTTGAGAAAGCAAGCATTACCGCAGGTGCAGATATTCTTAAAGTAATAAAAGGCGAGGATCCCCTGCATCCACTGAACGATACAAGATTCAGCCAGGTCGCAATATTTACACTTAGCTGTGTCATGGGTGACTACCTGCTAAGGGATCTTTTACTGGACAGGGGCTCCATATATTCTTTAATGGGGCACAGTCTTGGCGAGTATAGCGCCCTATGCTGTTGTGGTGCTTATAGCTTTGAGGATGGTTTAAAATTGGTTAGCTACCGTGGAAATGTTATGAGCAGTGAATATAGTGGTATAAAGGGCATGATGGCTGCAGTAATTGGCGCACCGGTAGAGCTTATAATGGAGGTTCTTGAAAATTACCGCGGCAGGGTGTTTATTTCAAATTATAACGACTATACCCAGGTAGTTTTAGGCGGTTACAGGAAAGATGTGGAGAAGGCCATGGATGATTTAAAGAAAAGAGGGGTAAAAAAAGTTATTGCCCTTAAGGTAAATACTGCCTCTCATTGTCCGGTCATGAAGGACATCTCTTTAAAACTAAGAAGGTTCATTGAGGAAAATATGGAATTTTCATGTATGGAGCTGCCATTTTTTTCCACCACTGAAGTTGCTTTCAGAAGCGTCACCGGGCTGGAGGATACGCTTGAGGGGCAGCTTGTCAATCCCATAAGGTGGGTGGAAAGTGTCGAATATTTCCTGAAACAGGGATCAGATACTTTTATAGAGATAGGACCTGGAAAGGTGCTGTCGGGACTTACAGGTAGGATTGCCAGAAAAAATGAAATCCCGGTCAACATATTTAATACATGTGACCTTGAAGATATCGAGGTAATGATTGAAAATTTGCAGGAGAAAGGACTGTTAAATGAGGCTTAAGGATAAAGTGGCGGTAATAACCGGGGGAGCAAGGGGTATAGGTAAAAAGATATCGGAAATTTTTCTTTCGGAGGGCGCACAGGTAAACATTTTTGATATAAATGAATCTGAAGGGAATGCCGCAGCCAGGGAGCTCGGTTTACTTTACAACGGGGGCAGGGTAACTTTTTTTAAGGCGGATATAACGGATGAAAATGATATTGAGGGATCCATTGAAAGCATTATTAAAACAAGCGGGAAAATTGATATCCTGGTAAATAATGCAGGCATAACGCTTGATAATCTTGTCCTGAGAATGAGCGTTGCTGACTGGAAGAAGGTTATTGATATAAACCTTACAGGGGCCTTTATCTGTTCAAAAATTGCCGTAAAGCACATGATGAAAAGACACGCAGGAAAAATAATCAATATATCTTCAATCGTGGGCGTGCATGGAAATATTGGCCAGGCCAACTATTCAGCCTCAAAGGCGGGACTAATAGGCCTTACAAAAACCCTTGCGAGGGAAATGGCGGTCCGCAATATACAGGTAAATGCCATAGCTCCCGGTTATATAAAAACGGATATGACTGAAAAAATCCCGGATAAAATAAAGGATAAACTCATTGAGCAAATACCTGCAAGAAATCTGGGTAGTGCGGAAGATGTAGCCAGGGCTGTCCTGTTTCTGGCAAGCAGTGAATCAGACTATATCACAGGGACTGTGGTCAGTGTTGATGGCGGCATGGGTATATGATGATGGGATATTAAACAGAAACTAACTATATTGAAACACAACCTGTTATGCGAGAGGATAATTGATGAATAAAAACCACATGAATGCAAGGAGAATTGTAGTAACCGGCCTCGGGATAATATCTGCCCTTGGCTTTGATATCAATACCTACTGGAGTAACCTTTTATCGGGTAAGTCCGGGGTTACACTGATAGAAAGATTTGACGTCTCCAGGATATCATGCAGGATAGCGGCACAGGTTGATGGTTTTGATCCAAATGCTTACATGGATTTTAAGGAGGCAAGAAGGATGGACAGGTTTTCCCAGTTTGCGGTGGCAACTTCCATAAAGGCATTAGAAGATAGCTGTTATGAGATAGACTCCTCAAATGAATCCATGACCGGAGTGATGATCGGCAGCGGTGTCGGGGGTCTTTCCACTCTCGAGGAACAGCACACCCGGCTCAAAGATAAGGGTGCCGATAAGGTTAGCCCTTTCCTTATCCCCATGATGATACCAAATATGGCAGCAGCGCATGTCTCGATAAATACAGGGGCAAAAGGTCCGGTGGGGACAACTTCTACGGCCTGCGCAGCAGGTTCCAATGCCATTGGTGATGCATTTGAGATAATAAAGAGGGGTATGGCAGATGTAATGATTGCCGGAGGCAGTGAAGCTGCAGTGACCCCACTTGGAATGGCAGGGTTCTCAAACATGAATGCCATGTCTTCAAGAAACGACGAACCCCGGAAAGCCTCCAGGCCCTTTGACAGGGACAGGGATGGGTTCGTAATGGGTGAAGGATGCGGGGTACTTATCCTTGAGGAAGTGGAGCATGCCCTTGCAAGGGGGGCTAAAATATACTGCGAGATGTTCGGATACGGTATGTCGGGCGAAGCCTATCATATTACTGCTCTTGAAGAATCAGGTGCAAATGTTGCCCGCTGTATGGGTTTATGCCTTGAAGAAGGGGGAATTGGGATTGACGAAGTCGATTATATAAATGCCCATGGGACCTCAACACCGATCAATGATGTCATCGAGACAGCGGCCATAAAGAAATTCTTTGGTCAGCATGCATACCGGTTGAATGTAAGCTCCACCAAGTCCATGACCGGACACTGCCTTGGTGCATCCGGGGCAGTTGAAGCGGTAGCATGTACACTGGCTGTAAGAGACGATGTTATACCGCCTACCATAAACCTTGATAATCCCGATCCGGCCTGTGACCTGAATTATACTGCAAAAGTGAAGCAAAAAAGACGGGTTGATGTTGCAATCTCCAATTCCATGGGATTTGGCGGCCATAATGTCACTATAGGCTTCAGGAAATTTGAAAAATAATAAATCATCTCTATTATAATTGATTAAAATGGAAGAAAAAATAAAATGCAGAAAATGCGGAAGGGAAATAGAAAGGGAAGCCTTTCTATTAAATCTGCGTGTATGCCCTTACTGCAATGACCACACCATTCTTGGCTCAATGGACAGGATACTTATAACTGCAGACGAAGGGTCTTTCCGGGAATTCAGCAGGGATATGAAATCCGTGGATTTTTTAAAGTTTTTTGATCTTAAATCATATAAAGAAAGACTGATGGAAGCAAAACTGAAGACCGGGCTAAATGAAGCAATAGTTACCGGTGAGGCAAAAATAGGTGGGCATCCGGTTGCACTCGGGGTTATGGATTTTGGCTTCATGGGTGGAAGCATGGGGAGTGTGGTAGGTGAAAAAATCAGGAGACTCTGTGACTTCAGCATAAAAAAGGTGGTCCCACTTATAATATTTGCCTCTTCCGGGGGGGCCAGGATGCAGGAAGGTATCATGTCGCTCATGCAGATGGCAAAGACTGTATCTGCAGTCAACAGGGTAAGAGAGAAAAAGATTCCTTATTTTTGTATAATAACATACCCGACTAGCGGTGGGGTCAGTGCCAGTTTTGCCACGATTGCAGACATAATAATTTCAGAGCCAGGTGCCCTTTTCTGTTTTGCGGGCCCAAGGGTGGTAAGCCAGACTATCAAGAAAGAAATACCCCCGGATTTTGGGCTGGCCGAGAGGAACCTAAAAAACGGCCAGGTCGATATGATAGCAGGCAGGAAAGAAATAAGGGATACGCTCGCACGATTGATCAGGCTCTTCAGTTCATAAAGATATATATTATTGTTTAAAAAAACGGGTTCCATAAGATTATTCAGGGGTTGACAGTAATGGACTTAAAGAAATTAAAAGAAGTGCCAAAAAGCTATGTTAAAGAAATTTTAAGGTCACTTTCAAAATTTGAAAGACTTAAAAAAATCCCGTTCTTTGCAGGGATACATTTTAAGGACGCAGAAAAAGAACTTGATGGGAAAATAGAGGGCTATCGCATGATTGACCGGCAGTCAGCGAGGGTATGGCGCATAGTGGAATTGTCAAGGGACGGCAGGAGGCCTCAATGTCTTGATTATGTTAAAGGGATATTTACTGACTTTGTGGAGCTGTCCGGGGACAGGCTGGCAGGGGAAGACAAGTCTGTTATGGCGGGACTCGGGAAGATTGGCGGAAGGACTGTTGCAATCCTGGGACAGAACAAGGGAAAGGATACAAAGGAAAGGATAAAATACAACTTTGGTATGAGCGTTCCTGAGGGCTACAGGAAATCAATCAGGATAATGGATATAGCTGACAGGTTTGGCTTTCCTGTGGTTACTTTTGTTGATACCCCTGCAGCTTATGCAGGCATGGAGGCTGAGGATAAAGGTCAGGCAGGCGCAATCGCAACAAGTATTTTAAAAATGTTCGAGGTAAGTGTCCCCATCATAGTGGTCCTGATTGGAGAAGGTGGAAGCGGGGGAGCGCTTGCCCTTGCTGTTGGCAATGAAGTAGCCATGCTTGAAAATTCGACCTATTCTGTGATAACCCCTGAAGGCTGTGCTGCAATATTATGGAGGGATCCTGCTGGTACAAAGCTCGCCGCCAGGGCGCTTAAAATCACATCACCGGACCTGGCCAGGTTAAAGGTTGTTGACAGGATAATACATGAGCCTATGGGAGGGGCACATAATGACCCCCGCAGGATGGTAAAGATAGTAAAGAGATATCTTACAGATGCCCTCGGAAGATGGAGTAAATTTTCGGGAGAAGAATTAAAGATGATGAGGGCGCAAAGATTTGAAAAGTTCGGATTTTTTGAAGAGACCGATACTTTTTAATTATATATCTGCTGCTTTCTTATCTTTTACTGGCCGACAAAGATCATAATTTTTTGCCCTGGCGGCATATAGGTACCGGCTTCAGGTATCTGGCCCATGACCTTTCCTTCCTGCAGTGCATAATCTGCATCTACATAACCGGTCTCATACGGGGTACCGCTTTCATTTAATAAATCTACTGCCTGCTGAAGGTTCATGTCATAAAGGTCCGGTACGGGAACCAGCTCTTCCCCGGAACATATTATGAGCTCCACCATTGAATTTTTCTCAATACTGGAACCCGGGGCAGGCCTTACTTCCACCACTTCCCCTGTCCCATAAGCGCCGTCAGCAATTGGATATTTGCTTACATTAACAAAAACCCCCATGGATTTTAAATGATTTGATGCCGATACATAATCAAGCCCTATCAGGTTTGGTATTACCATTACTTCGGCACCTTTACTAACGATTATATTTACAGGCTGGCCGGGAGGGATCGTTTTGCCATAATCAGGCTCCTGTCCCATTACTATGTTCCCGGGAAAAAATTCAGAAAACTGCTGCGATATTTCTCCTGCGCCGAGCCCCATATCTTCAAGTATTTTTTCCGCTATTGAAACATCAAGGCCAATAAGGTTTGGAACAGTTAAATCTCCAGGTGCCTTTCCGAGACTTACAGTTACCCTCACTGGCAATTCTCCGGTAATTTCCGTATTGCCATCAGGATCCTGATCCATGATATGGCCTGATGGTATGTCATCGCTATAAAGTCTTTCTTCGATAACGAGCTCCAGGCCAAAGAAAGACAGGATTTCCCCAGCATTTTCAACAGGCATATTTTCAATTGGTGGCACCTTTCCAGGATATACCGTATCCGTGCGCCTGCCTGGCCCCAGAGCCAGCGGTGCAAAAATCAGGAAAAGGACCAGGAATAATATCATTAATACAGTGGATATCACTGCATATATATTGTTCCTGACAATATTTAAAAATTTTCCGGCCCGGGCAGCAGATTCACGTTTCCCCCTGCCGAGTTTAAGCGGTTTTCCCTGCATAAAATTCCGGAGGTCTTTCTTTAGATCCCCCGCATCATGATATCTGCGTTTGGGGTCTTTTTCGAGGCAAAGCATTACGATTTTTTCGATTTTTTTCGGGATGCCGCTTATAAGGCTTGCAGGAGGTATTGGTTTTTCATTGATATGTTTTAAGCTTATGTCTATGGAAGTATCCCCCCTGAACGGAAGATCCGCAGTAAGCATTTCATAAAGTACTATCCCGAGGGAATAAATGTCTGACCTGTGGTCAAGGATCTTTCCCTGGGCCTGCTCGGGCGAAATATACTGTGCAGTGCCAAGGATGTTTATAGTCCTTGTGAGGTCGGTATTAAGGGATTTGGCAATCCCGAAATCGGTCAATTTTGCTGTGCCTTCAGGGGTTATAAGGATGTTCTGTGACTTGATGTCCCTGTGGATAAGGTTGTTCTGATGTGCCACCCTGAGGGCATCGCTTATCTGTATTGCATATTTTACGGCAGTTACTGGAGCAAGGGCTCCGGACTTTTCAATGATTTCCTTAAGGCTTCTGCCTTCAACATATTCCATGCTTATAAAATAGGAGCTGTCAAAGCGCCCCCATTCATATACCCTGACGATGTTTGGGTGGTCAAGCCTTGCGAGTATCTGGGCTTCACTCCTGAACCGGGCTACGAAGTTTTTATCGCTTGCATAATTGGCAGAAAGAATCTTTATGGCCACCCTGCGGTTTTGCTCGATGTCTGTCCCAAGGAATATATCAGCCATTCCCCCGGATGCAATTTTTTTTATTATCCTGTACCGGCCGGATATAAGTATGCCATTATTATCGTTGTTATCTGTTTCTGCCATAAATATCAGGATTTTATTGCTATTACTGTTATATTGTCCCGTCCACCATTTTTAAGTGCTTCTTTGACAAGCTTCTCGGCAATTACTTTTACTTTTTCTTTATTAGTTTCCCTGTTTTTATCGGTTTTTTCTATTATATTTTCTATCTGGCTGTCCCTTACCATGGAGTTCAGGCCATCCGAACAAAGGACCAGTATATCACCTGGATTAAGGTTTATGGTGTGGTAATCAGGTTTTATCTTTTCAGATATTCCAAGGACATTGGTGAGGAAATTTCTCTGCGGATGGTTGAAGGTTTCCTGGTAGCTTATTTCACCCCTGCGGTAAAGCTCTCCTGTAATAGTGTGGTCTTCTGTTACTAATTTAAGACCACTCTTGTCCTTATGATAAAGCCTTGAATCCCCGGCATGTATTATGTGGGCAAGATCACCGGAGACCAGGCAGCAGGTAAAGGTGGTGCCCATACCGTAATATTCAGTGGAAGATGCTGACATATTGAATACTTCCTTATTTGCTGCTTTAAGGCTGGATATGAGCGTACTTTTAACAGAGCTTTCCGGGATTTCATGGATATTTGAAAGTATATTACCGGGAACCGGAACTGCAGTACTTATATTCGTCAGGACTTTAACAGTACCAGTTTCAGTCTTACAGGCACTCGATAAATTTTTACCTTCACTCCTTATTTTTTCCGCCAATCTTTTAACAAAGGCTTCAATGGACAGGCTGCTTGCCACCTCACCAGCCAGGTGGCCCCCCATGCCGTCGGCTACAATGAAAAGGCCGTCTACGGCGTAAAAGGAGTCTTCGTTTTTCTCCCTGTATTTTCCTATGTTGGTAAGGGCATAATATTCCATGCATACTATTATATTTTATTATTTATTATTTACAAAACAGGTCTTTAATTTTGTTTTCAATGATTGTAAAAAACATGGCAGGGGAAATTCCTATTTGGATAAGTTGAAAACAGGTCCGGGAGACAATCATATATTATCGTAGATTATTATAATTTAACGGAATTTTATGAATTAAGTATATAGTCATTAAGAAGCGATTCCAGATGTTCCTGTCTTCCGGATGGATTCTCTATTGACTTTAATTTGAGGGCATATTGTTCAAGCGATTTGAAATCAGGATTCTTATCTGAAATTTTCTTTCCAATACCATGGCTATAACTCTGGTATCTTTCGGCGACGAAATTATCGAATATCCCATCTTTTATTATCCTGAGTGCCGCCTTTAAACCTTTTGCAAAACTATCCATTCCGGCGACATGTGCATAAAACATATCTTCAGGCGTATAGGAAGGCCTTCTCGGTTTTGCATCAAAATTCAGTCCCCCTTTTTCGAATCCGCCCATTTTCAGTATCTCATACATGCAAAGGGTAGTGGAATACAGGTCAGTAGGAAACTGGTCCGTATCCCATCCGAGCAAAAGGTCCCCCTGATTTGCGTCTACTGAACCAAGCATTCCATTAATTCTTGCAATTCTTAAATCATGCTGTAATGTATGCCCGGCAAGGGTTGCGTGGTTTGCCTCAATATTGAATTTGAAATGCCTGTCGAGGTTATATGTCTTGAGAAAGGACAATGCTGAAGAAACATCGAAGTCATATTGATGTTTTGTGGGTTCCTTGGGCTTGGGTTCTATGAGGAATTGCCCATCAAATCCTATCTCTTTGGCGTAATCTACCGCCATCTGCATGAAAAATCCCATGTTGTCCAATTCCATTTTCATATCTGTATTTAACAGTGTCTCATAGCCTTCCCTGCCTCCCCAGAAGACGTAATTTTGGCCTCCAAGTTCTTTTGTTATTTCGAGGGCTTTCTTGACCTGCGCAGCTGCATAGGCAAATACATCTGCATTGCAGCTTGTAGAAGCACCATGGATGTATCTGACATTATTGAAAAGATTGGCCGTACCCCACAGGAGCTTTATTCCTGTTTCAGACATCATCTTCCTTATCAATCTTACTATTTTATCAAGGTTTTTATTTGTTTCTGAAAGTGTTTTACCTTCAGGGGCAATATCCCTGTCGTGAAAACAAAAATATTCTATCCCAAGTTTCTGCATAAACTCAAAGGCAGCATAAACTCTCTCTTCAGCCATTTTCATGGGTGAAGATACATCATGCCAGGGCCGTACATAAGCAGGTGCCCCAAACTGGTCGTCTCCACCGCAGCACATTGTATGCCAGTATGCCATTGAGAACCTCAAATGCTCTTTCATCGATTTTTCTCCGGTTATTTCTACTGGATTATATTGCCTGAAAAACAAACCATGTCCGGTCTTACCGGGACTGAATTCTATTTTTATTATATCTGGAAAATACTCCTTCATATTAGCTCCTGTAGTTGATATTGAATATTACATACCCAAATATTATCTTTTAAACATCTGGCAACCGATAATTATATAACAATTAGAACTGAAAATTTTTAAAATATTATAGAGCTGAATTATTAAATAAAAACTAATTAAAAAACATTGAGATAACATAAGATGCAGCGCCTAATGCACCCACCTCATCACCGAGTTTCGAATATTCGATATCTGATTCTTTTTTAATCCTTGGCAGGGAGATCTCATTTACTTTTTTTCTTATATTATTTAAAAATTTTTTACCTGCGCCTGTAAATATTCCCTGTATTACAATCATCTGAGGATCGTAAAGAAGGATTATATTGGATATACCAATAGCAAACCATCTGGATATATCTTCGAGAATTTTCAATGCGAGAACATCATTACCATCTGCTGCATTAAAAATATCATTCATATTAATATCTTCCGGTTTATTTTTTGCAAAGATTAATGAATCGGGAGATTCTTCATAACCTTCTTTTGCCATTCTCAGTACTCTCTTGGTGGAGACCATCGCCTCGAAACAGCCCTTTGCACCGCATGAGCATATCTCGCTGCCTTCAGGATTTATGGTCACATGTCCAACTTCTCCAAATAAAAAGTGGTCGCCTCTTTTAATTTCTCCATCCATGATAACTCCCGAACCGAGACCCTTGCCAGCTTTAAAAGCCACAATATTTTTCTTACCGCGTGCAATCCCTGCCACTTTTTCAGCAAAAGCCTGGAACCTGTTATTATTATCAACATACACAGGAATTTTATCGGGAAGAAACTTCAATATGTGGTCTTTTAAATGGACATTCTCACCCCATGATGGAAAATGCGGAGAAAATATGATTATCCCGTCTTTATAGTTCGTTATAGCATAAGCGCCTATTGCCATACCAATAATCTTTTTCCGGTCATTAATTACACCTTCAATGACCTGTTCATATGATTCAATAACCTTACCAAGGAAAGAGTCAAAATTTTCATCTGTTTCCAAATCTACATTTACCTTTTTCAATATTTCTCCATTTAGATTTGTAGCCACCGACAGCAGCCTATTGGCAGAAATATCCATACCGATAGCATAACCACCATCTTTATTAAATTTAAAGATATTTGGTCGTTTACCGCCTTCTTCGGAAGAAACTCCCTTACCTGTAATAATAACAAGTCCGTTTTCAACATAATAATTCATTATTTTCATCAGTGTCGTTTTGCTGAGTTTTACTTTGCGGGAAAGCACTGCTACGGAAATCTCTCCGGAAGTCCTGAGGATATTCAGGATAGCTTTTCGGTTAATATGTTTAAGGGCCTTTGGTTTTCTTATGATTTCCATCTTATTTTAAATACCTGTATTTATTACCTTATATATTTTTTTATATTATACGATAAAAAAGTAAATTATTTAAGTAAATTTTAAAACTTCTTGACAAAACTAAATTTTGGGTATATTCTCATAAACAAAAATATAAAAAAACAATTTTTAAATACATTAAGTTTGAGTCATTAATCATATGAATTTTATAAAGATAATTTATTTATTTCTTTTTTAAGGGCAAAGCATGAGATTGAATAAAGGGCGCATTGGGTTTGTATTGCCAGCGGTAGTATTTCTTGCTATAGGTAGTTTATTTCCATTCTTCTATTCCCTGGTCAGGAGTTTTCAAAATTGGAATTTAAATGTGCCAGGAGATAAAATAACATTTACCGGTTTTAACAATTATGCGCAGTTATTTACAAGTTTTGAGGTTTTTGGTAAACCACTGGTAATCACAATTATATTTGTAATATCAAGCATTACCCTTGAATTTATTATTGCACTTTTGCTTGCACTTCTTATCAGCTCAAGGGATATAAAAGGAAAAAATTTTTTCCGTACCTGTTTAATAATACCGATGGCCACCACACCGGTAATTGTCGGGTTGATGGGTAAGTATTTGTTTAGTGATTTTGGAATAATAAATCATTATTTAGGTAAGCTCGGAATACCACCTCAACCATGGCTGGGTAGTTCCACAATGGCATTAATAGTAGTGATAATCGTAGAAGTCTGGCAATGGACCCCATTCATGATCCTGATACTTGAAGCCGGACTGAATGATATACCACAGACAGCTGTCGAGGCTGCCGATATGGATGGCGCAAAACCCTGGCAGGTGGTCCTGTTTATCAAATTGCCCTTATTAAAGAGATTGATAGTGCTGGCACTGATGTTAAGGACAATGGACTGCATAAGGATATTTGACATGATCTGGTCGCTTACTGGTGGAGGACCGGTTAATGCTACCGAGACAGTAAGCATAGCTGCATACAGGATAGCGTTCAGGTACTTCAATATAGGCCTGGGGACTGCTTATTGTTTTATGATTTTAATTATCACTATATTAATCAGCATTTTCTATGTAAATATTTTAACGAGAGAGGAACAGGGTGCGTGGTAGGCAGGACTAAAAAAAATATCATTAAAGGTTTTATTTATTTAATATTGAGTGTAGTCAGCATAATTTCCCTTTTCCCCATAGTTTTGATGATACTGGGTTCTTTTAAAACTGAAATAGATGTTTTTTCAATGGATCACATCTGGGTTTTTAAACCAAGCATGGAACATTATACCGACCTGTTTGTTGCAAAAAATTTCTTAAATAACCTGAAAAATTCCCTGATATTGACAGTTTCATCAACTATTCTCTCTATTATTATAGGGTTGCCTGCAGCCTATGCCTTTGCAAGATACAGGATGAAAAGGAAAAAAGACATAATGTTCTGGATTTTGAGCCAGAGGATGCTTCCTCCCGTAGCGGTTGTAATCCCATTCTTTTTAATAGTCAGGTTTCTTGGGTTGCTTGATACCTATATCGCTATCATATTTTTATACACTTTATTTAATCTGCCTCTTGCCATATGGCTATTGCGGGGGTTTTTAGAAGAAGTACCTGTTGAGATTGAGGAATCCTCCCGGATAGATGGTTGTTCAGAATTTGGTATTCTCTGGAGGATTATAATCCCCTGTGCAAGTGGAGGTATAGTGGCAACAGGCATAGTATGCATGATTTTTACATGGAACGAATTCCTGTTCGCCCTTGTTCTCAGTTCAAAAAATGTAGTGACTGCGCCAATTGTGGCAGGGGCGCTGAAGCTTGCCTGGGGATATGGATGGGGGCAGGCTCTGGCTGCAGGTTCGACGGTTATATTGCCAATTGTTGTAATTACGATGTTTTTGGGAAGGAGGCTCCAGAGAGGGTTGACATTTGGAGCCGTAAAGTAATTTTTTAAATACCTGTTGGTTTCCTGAGGCTTATTATGTTGACTTATGTCAAATTGGGTAAAAAAGTAAAAAGAGGTTTTGTAGATCAAAGGAGGTGATTGGTAAAAAAAACAAAAATTATTTTTAATCAGTAAGGAGGTGA
>JAFGDA010000046.1 GCA_016932375.1 Actinomycetota bacterium
ATCCTTTCACTATGCCCAGATTATAGATTGAACAGGATATTGCCCCTGAGACTTATAAAATTAATTTAAATTTTTTTTCCTGTCCTTTATATAGAAAAACGGAAAAAATAACTGTTTTGTTAGGCAAAGGGAATAAAAAACAATTTTCATATTACATATTTACATAAAAGCATAAATATGATAGATTGTGTATATATGCAAATAGTCAATTAAAGTCTGGCACATTTTTTAGGGAGGTGATATGTTTGCCGGTTTATCTGTTAAATGAGGAAAGGAGGTGGAATTATAAAGATCTCAGGTAAGCTTAAGCGGTTAAGGCCGGAATGTGAGAGAGGCCAGTCCACACTTGAATATGCCATGGTAATGGTGATAGCGGGCATAATTTCAGCTGTGCTGGTGGCTGTCGGTAAACCTTATGTTATCGATATTATATCAAAGGTATTTGATAAGATAGCATCAATGGTTTAAGTAGATTCTTAAGGCAATAACCGGATATTCTTTTAAAACCGGGAAGCAGCCGGAATATATTTCGAAAGTGAAAATTATTATGGATATGATAAATAGGAGAAAATTGAAGGTTTTGAAGGACTCTTTAAGTCCCATGGAAATTAGGGGACAGTCTACGCTGGAATTTGTCCTTGTGATTCCTGTACTGATCCTGTTTATAATGGCTGCTTCCCAGTTTGGCATTATGATTTATCAGAAAAATATACTTAACCAGGCAGTTAGGGAAGGAGCAAGGGTAATTTCAACTACAAATTCCAATGAAATGGCGCATGATGTCATAGAAAAAATATGTGCAGGCCTTGAAAGGGAAAACCTCTCGGTCTCAATAGTACCAGGTGAACCTAACAGGAGAAAAACCGGGGATAATGTAAAAATAGAACTCAATTATAAAAGCAATGGATTTACTGCAATCCTAAAAAAAATATTGGGTAAAAGTATATTGATTAAGGCTTCAGGTTATATGAGGATGGAATGCAGTTAAAGATGTCATTGAAAGCAGAGAAAGGAAATATGGCATTCCTTACAATAGCCATGATTATACTGGTTTGCTTTATTTTTGCTGCAGTCTTCGACATCTGCCAGCTTTATGTTGCGAGGGAACAAGCCAAAAATTTTTCTGACAGTATTGCCCTTGCTTTAGCCCAGGACTTGATTTTCTTTGATAGCGACATGTTTGAGGACACCATAAAGAGCTTATCGGGTGCCAATGATTGTAAAATAGTGGAATGCACCATTACCTATGATGGAATTCTTGTAACGGCAGAGAAGAAAGTTGGGATGGTTTTTCTGGACAGGATTATCCATTCGCTGAAAATGGTGAGATCAAGGTCTCTTGCCGGGGTGACCTTTCCGTGGGATGAGAGCCTTGGACTATGCGACTCTTACAGATTTCACTACCGGGATTGATATCCCCTGGTATGTCTTCTATATAAAAAGTATATTATGATCGATAAAAATGGCCTGCAGAGGGTAAGCTCTTTTTAGCTGAATGGCAGTGTTATGCTTTCTTTCTTATATCTTTAATTTTGCAATTACAAATAAATTTACCGGAAAGGAAATGTTATGAGTCAGTTGAATCAGGTATATGTCCTGGGTAATCTCACAAGGGACCCGGAGACTAAGTATACCAATGAGGGAGTGGCTATTTGTGAAATGGGTCTTGCTGTAAACAGGAAATGGTCCGACAGGGATGGCAATGAAGCAGAGGCTGTCGATTTTTTCAACATAACTGCCTGGAACAGTCTTGCTGAAAATTGCGCTTCAACATTAAAGAAAGGTGACAGGGTGTTTTTAAACGGGCACCTGAATTTGAGGAGCTGGGAAAATAAGGAAGGCAGGAAATATAATATAATAAATATTACAGCAGATGTTGTGGCTGTCAGCCTCGAATTCAATCAGGTAAAGGTCCTGAACAAGGAAAGCGGTGATTTTAGGAAAAAGGGCCCTGGCAAGGGGAAGGCCGACGCCATTCCCGGAAAGGCATCTTAAGAAAAACCCCAGTAATTCAGGCGAAGTCCAGGTTTTTCCATATGTACCTAAGATAATTCAGGGAAGTTATAGTATAATTGACCGGAAGCAAATACAAAAAGTGAAAAGCAGGCTTGTACAGTAGTTTTTAGCGATGGAGGTTATGGTTTGGCTATCAGAAGGTCGGATTACGAAAATTATGATTACCGTGAATTCTGGCAGGACAATAAAAGGTATTATGAAGATAAGGCTGAAAGATTAGCCCTCGGGAGCCTGCTTAAAGGGACTGGTGGTGCCGGTAAGTTGTTGCTTGATATAGGTTGTGGTTATGGAAGGCTTTTTAACGAGTATGTGGGTTTTGAAAAAATAATCCTTATCGATTATTCAATGAAAAATCTTGAGAATGCGAGGGACCGGATAAGGGCTTTCCTGAAAGGCAACCCCGGAAAGTTATCCAGGGTGTTCTTCATTGCAGCAGACGCGGGAAAGGTTCCCTTAAAAAACAGGTGTGCCGACATAATCCTTACCGTAAGGGTGATCCATCACCTTGCGAACCCTGAAATCTATTTTAATGAAGTGGAAAGGGTTATAAAAAATGGTGGATTGCATATTCTTGAATTTGCCAATAAAAGGAATACAAAAAATATATTGAGGTTTTTTTTGGGCAGGATGGGGACCTCGCCATTCAATCTTAAGGCTTTAAGAGTCGGGGAAACCATACAAAATTTTCATCCTGCATATATAAAAGACTGCCTGACTTTCAGGGGTTTCCATATTTTAAAGGCTATCAGTGTTTCTAATTTCAGGCTCAGTTTTTTAAAGAAAATTGTGGGCAATAAAGTAATCCTCTTAATGGAAAATATTTACCAGAAGTGCTTTTCATTTCTCCTTTTGGGGCCAAGCGTTTTTTTAAAAAGTAAAAAAGAAAACAAGTGTGATAAGGTGGAATCATCAGGAAAAGGAACCGGTTCATTGGTACCTGGAGATTCTACCCTGCCTGGAAATATTATGGACGTGCTCTCCTGTCCTGATTGCAGGGCAGGCAGCCTGGAGAAAAAAGATGGCTGTTTGAAATGTGATACCTGCGGAAGGGCCTTTAAAGTTAAAGAAGGAATTTATGATTTCAGGCCTTCCTGATAATTAATATACTTGTTTAAAATTTAACATCTTGTTACAATTATGTAACAATATTTAAGTGTAAAGGAACCGGTATTCATATTAAAAAACAGTGAAATATATTGCATAAGAGGAAAAAGGAAAATGGTTGAAAAGATATACTCTGAAGGTGTGATAGCCAGGTTATCCCAGTATCTTAAATGTGTCGTCCAGTTGAAAGAAGCCGGGAAGAGGACGGTGACATCAGGGGAGATAAGTGATTTCACTGGCATAAACAGTGCAGAAGTAAGGAGGGACCTGATTTATTTTACAATCAAAGGGAAGAGAGGTGTTGGTTTTAATATAGACGGGCTTATAGGTGTGTTTAACAATATTCTTGGTTACAATCCCATGGTCCGCATTGCACTGATAGGTGCAGGTAATTTAGGTAAGGCTATCTTAAAATACAAAATGCTGGACAGGTTTGGATTCAAGATTGAGTATGTCTTTGATAACAATCTTCAGATAATAGGTAAAAATTTATCCGGGCGTAAAGTCCAGGATATTAAGAATATACATGATATCATAAAAGAGAAGGGCATAGAGATAGCAATACTTGCAGTACCTCCCGATTCTGCCCAGGGAGTAACAAATATCCTCGTTGATGCAGGAATAAAAGTGATATTGAACTACACTCTGGTCCGGATAAAAACCCCACCCCATGTTAAGATCCAGACATCTGACCCTATTGAAAAATTACTGCACACTCTGTATTATTTATCGCATAGTGGTTATGCTGAATATAGATAATTCAAATAGTCGTTTATTGGTATTCCTTTCAATAGTTATAATTAGTTGCCAGGAAAAAAGTGATTATGAATAGGGCCAGGGGTTGTTTTATTACCATATTGAGTATCATTATCCTGGTTGCTTTTTCCCTTTTGTGTATTTCCCTTATGGATTCAAAATCCGGTAACGGTGATGGTTCTATATTAAATAGGTTGTTTTTCTCTAAAAACCTTCTATTTTTAGGTCTTGACGAAAGGGAGGATAGCAATGAATTTGAGGGCCGTACTGATACAATAATGGTTTTTCACATAGCCCGGTGGGGAAGCAAGGATACCCTGATATCAATCCCGAGGGATACGAGAGTTGAACTCGAGGGCAGGGGCTGGAATAAAATTAATGCAGCCTATGTCTATGGGGGAACCGGGATGGTAAGGCAGGAAATATATGAGCTTTGCGGGATTTCCATTGACAGTACCATGGTCATAAATTTTAACGGGTTCAAAAAAATAATAGATATGCTTGGCGGTGTAAAAATAGTGGTAAGTGAGCCACTCCATGACCCTCTGTCAGGAGCTGATTTTGAACCGGGAGAATATTTGATGAATGGGGAGCAGGCTCTTTCTTTTGCCCGGTGCAGGTCGACTTCGGGTGCAGACCTTGACCGTATGAACCGCCAGCAGTACCTGTTAAACGAGCTAATAAAACAAAAAATGAATTTTTCAATTATCTTGAAAATTCCACGGCTGATACATGTTTTAAACAATTACACCCTCACTGATTTTACTTTCTGGGATTTTTGTTCAGCCGGATTTGTGTTATTATTTTCCAATAAGGATATAAACCGGGTTACGATTCCAACCAGGGCGGCAAATATTGATGGCATAAGCTACCTTCTGGCTGACAGTGAAGAGGTAAGGCAATTCTTAAATGATTATATAAAATAGGTTATTATTGATTATTCAGAGGCGGTTCTATGGCAAAAAGTGTTGAACTCAGTATAGCAAATTTATCCTGTTTGTCACAGAAAGAGGAGTTCCTGCTGCAGGTCTCAATGGAATCAAAAGCTCTCGATGATTTTATAAGTAATGAAATACCTGCAGGTGATAGGGACTGGTTTGCTGACCTGAAAAGCTGGAAAATAAAAATCAAATGGCTGCTTAAGATAAGTGATATATGCCTTAATGATTACGACCAGGTATTTTTTGATTGCGGAGAAGAGCTGCTGGACCTTAATGATCCTGCCAATTACCAGTCTTTCAGGGAAAAAATAATTGAAGAGATGACATGATTTCAGGTTATTTAAGGTAGCTTAAAAATTTATTTTTACAGTC
>JAFGDA010000006.1 GCA_016932375.1 Actinomycetota bacterium
AACCTCCATATGTGCCCTTGTATTTATTTTCATATTGTTTTAATATATCCCTCATCTTAAAAGCTGATAGCTTCACGGGGCCCGGTTATATCAATGTAAAAGGAGCGATTATGAGTGGCAAGGAATATAATGTGGCAGTTGCCGGAGTTACCGGCGCGGTAGGCCAGGTTTTTTTGTCCATACTTGAAGAAAGGAAATTCCCCATAAAGAACCTTGTGTGCCTGGCTTCCCGGAGGTCAGCCGGGAAAAAAGTAATTTTTGCCGGTGAAGAATTTACAGTACAGGAACTTGGGAAGGATTCATTTAAGAATGTGGATATTGCCCTTTTTTCAGCCGGCGCTTCAATTTCAAGGGAATATGCACGGTATGCAGTCGAAAGCGGTGCGGTGGTGATAGACAACAGCAGCGCCTTCAGGATGGAAGATGACGTGCCGCTTGTTGTGCCTGAAGTCAATATGGATGCCGCATTTTCACATAAGGGTATAATTGCAAATCCAAACTGCTCAACCATAATCATGGTTGTTGCGGTAAAGCCCATATATGACATTTCGCCGGTTAAAAGGATTGTGGCATCAACATACCAGGCAGTTTCGGGTGCCGGAGCGAAGGGGATTATAGAGCTTGAGGACCAGGTAAGGGAAATAATATGTAATAAGAGTAAAAACATAAGGACCGCAACTTTTCCGGTGCAGATAGCATTTAATGCAATACCGCATATAGACATATTCTATGATAACGGGTACACCAAAGAGGAAATGAAGATGGTTCATGAGACATGGAAGATATTCGGGGATAATAATATAAGGATCACTGCAACGACGGTCAGGGTACCGGTTTTTACTTCCCATTCAGAGTCCATAAACATTGAAACAGCCGATAAGATACCGACTGAAAAAGTAAGGGAAGCCCTTGAATCAGCAAGGGGAGTGGTCGTAAGGGATGATTTTAAAAATGCAGTTTATCCTACTGCACTGGATTCTTCGGGCAGGGATGAAGTATATGTCGGAAGGATACGTGAGGATATCTCCGTAGAAAACGGGATTTCCATGTGGGTGGTTGGTGACCAGTTGAGGAAAGGTGCTGCCCTTAATGCCATACAGATAGCTGAGGGACTGATAGCTGGATGATTTGATGTGGTTCCATATATTGATATTGTAAAAAATACAAATATAAAAAGACCTGCAGTTAACCAGGTGCTTTCAAGGTTACTAAAACTGGATAAAATTGAAAGGATTGGTTTGGGCAGGGAAACAAGATGCAGGATAAAAAGATAGCTATCAAAGTGTTGATGAGGGTTTTTATAAAACCCTGCCATGATTATTTCTGGAAAGTTCTTCAAGCTCTGCATGCAGTTTTTCCCATTCCTGGACCAGGCGATCAATTTCCTTCTTTTTATCTGCATATTCGAAAAATATTGAGTTATCTTCAGGGCCAGTATAGGATATCTTTTTTGAATCAATAATAACGGTTAATTTTTCCAGCTCTCTTTCAAGCTGGTTGACCGTAGTTTCACACTTTTCGATTTTCCTAATTATTTTCCTGTAACTTTTATCAAATAGTTTTTTTTCAAGATAAATATTTTTACCAGCAGGGGGCCGGTTTTCGCCTGCCTTGCTTCCTGCTTCTTTTTGCTTGAAATCCTCCTTCTTTTTGACTTCAAGCTCCCTGAGGGATACAATTTTTTTCTTTTCAAGGAAATCATTTATGCTGCCAATATATTTTATTATTTTATGGTTCCTGAATTCATAGACATAATCTACAAGCCCATTCATAAATTCCCTGTCATGGGATACAAGTATCATCGTACCTGTGTAGTTTTTTAGCGCCTTTTTTAAAACATCCTTTGAACGCATGTCAAGATGGTTTGTAGGCTCATCTAACACAAGCAGGTTAAACGGCTCAAGCAGCAATTTTACAAGTGAAAGCCTTGACCTCTCCCCGCCGGATAAAACTTTTACTTTTTTATCAATATCATCATTTCTGAAAAGGAATGCTCCAAGCAGGGCCCTTATTTTAATCCCTGTATCGGCAGGGGCAGCCCTTTCAATCGTATCAAGGACAGTAATCTCACCATACATAAGCTCATCCTGGTTCTGGGCAAAATAGCCTGTTTTGACATTATGGCCTATCTTTAAGTTACCGGTATAATCAAGATCTGCGGCTATGATCCGGGATAATGTTGTCTTGCCCTCACCGTTCCTGCCAACAAAAGCAATCCTGTCGCCCCTATTTATGGAAATATCTATATTTTCAAGAATGGTTTTCCCGTTGTAACTCTTTGAAAGGCCTTTAGCTTCAATAACAATGATGCCGGAACGTGGAGCGGGTGGGAATTTTATACTGATTGCTTTTGAATCATTGTTTTCATCCACCTCGATGGGCCTGAGTTTTTCAAGGTATTTGATACGGGATTGAACCTGGCGCGCTTTGGTTGCCTTATACCTGAAACGCTCAATGAACTTATCTGTCTGTGCAACCTGTTTTTGCCGGTTTTTATATGTAGCCTCCTGCACAAGCTGCTGTTCTTTTCTTAATAAGGTATATTTTGAATACGGAACTTTAAAATCGTGGATTTTCCCGTGTGAAATTTCAATGGTCCGGTCAGTGACATTATCAAGAAGTGCCCTGTCATGGCTGATTATGATTACCGCCCCCTGGTAACCAGAAAGGAACTGCTCAAGCCATATGATAGATTCGATATCCAGGTGGTTTGTGGGCTCGTCAAGAAGCAGGAGAGCGGGATTCTTAAGCAGTATCCTGGCAAGTTCGATTCTCATCCTCCAACCGCCGCTGAATTCCTTTGTCTGTTTTGAAAAATCTTGCGGATCAAATCCGAGGCCGGTCAGGGTCTTTTCAATTTTTTCATTTATTTTAGCCGCACCAAGGATCCTGGCCCTTTCATCCATATCAGATAACCTGTTAATTATCCCCAGGTAGGCAGGTGAGCTGTAATCGGACCTTTTTTCGATTTCATGGTTTAATTTATTGATTTTTTCTTCAAGTTCCATGATACCGGAAAATGAAGTTTTTACTTCATCAAAAAGAGTCCTGCCATCCGTGTGCCTCATCTGCTGGGGAAGGTAACCTGCAGTCAGGTCAGCCGGTTTTTCGGTGTTTCCCGAGTCCGGTGCCTGCAGGCCCATGATTATTTTTAACAGGGTTGTCTTGCCGGCACCGTTATTACCAACAAGCCCTATCCTGTCTTTAGGGTTTATCTGGAATGAAATGCCATCAAGCAGTTTTTGGCCGCCAAAACCCAGGGTAATATTGTTAATCGATATCATTATTTATATTTAGAAAAGTTATTTTTAATAATTGCCTTATATCACAATCAGGAAGAATAAAGGTCCTAATTTTTATTTCAAATCAGTATCTCCTGTATTTTTAAAATAATATCCCCTATTTGCAACTCTTATTTATCCCTGTTCTTTTTTCTTAAGAGCTCTATCTTTTCAAGTCTTGATACCAGGTCCTTTTCAAATCCCCTGTCTGTGGGCTGGTAGTATTTTTTCCCTGAAAGTTTCTCCGGAAGGTAGGATTGCCATGCAACTGCACCTTCGAACTGGTGGTCGTATTTGTATCCTTTTCCATAACCTGCTTCTTTCATTAGTGAGGTCGGGGCGTTGCGTATATGCATGGGGACGGGAAGTGAAAGGTAGTTGTTTACGTCATTGAGGGCTTTTTTGTATGTCATATATAAGGAATTGCTCTTAGGTGCAAGGGCAAGGTATATTACTGCCTGCAGCATTGCAAGGTATCCTTCCGGAGGCCCAATGAATTCGAAACCCTGTTTGGCCGAGATGGCCACCTGGAGGGCCCTCGGGTCGGCAAGTCCGATGTCTTCCGAAGCGAACCTTACCATCCTCCTTATTATATACATTGGGTCCTCTCCGCTCTCAAGCATCCTGACTGTCCAGTAAACTGCTGCATGCGCGTCACTTCCCCTTAAGCTCTTGTGGAGCGCAGAAATAAGGTTATAGTGCTCCTCTCCCTGCTTGTCATAAATGAGCGCCTTTTTCTGTATGACATTTTCCACAGTTGCCATGTCGATGGATATTTTCTTCTGCCCGGTACTTTTTACAGATGCGTTGAAGGCCAGTTCAAGTATGTTATATGCAATGCGGGAATCCCCGTCACTTGCCCGGGCTATAAATTTCAGTATATTTTCACCTGTTTTAATATTGAATTTACCCAGGCCCCTCTCCCGGTCCGCAATCGCCCTGTGCAGGAGGATAAGTATTCCATCATCAGAAAGTTTCTCAAGGATATAGGTCTTTGTCCTTGAAAGAAGGGCTGAGTTCACCTCAAAGGACGGGTTTTCAGTTGTTGCCCCCATAAGTATTATGGTCCCATTTTCTACATAAGGCAGAAAGGCATCCTGCTGGGCCCTGTTGAAACGGTGGATCTCATCTACAAACAATATGGTGCGCATGCCTCCGGTCCTTAGATCATGCTCTGCGACCTGCATTATTTCCTTTATCTGTTTTATTCCTGAAGTAACGGCGGAAAAAGCGACAAAACGGCTCTTAGTATTTGCTGCTATTATCCTTGCAAGAGTTGTTTTTCCGGAACCCGGGGGACCCCAGAAAATGATTGAGTATGGCCGGTCGTTCTCTATTATGTTTCGTATGACCATACCTTCTCCGACAAGGTGTTCCTGTCCGACAAATTCATCAAGGTTGAGGGGCCTCATCCTTTCCGCTAAGGGCGGGGATTTGCCCGCCAGTCCCGAACCGGCTTTGGAATATGGTTTTTTTATATCTTCGAATAAAGTCATTTAACCTTTGAATACCTTTATATGGACTTTTCTGTTACGGGGTCCGTCAAACTCATAAAAATATACTCCCTGCCAGGTCCCCAGGAGGGGGCGGCCGCCCGTAACGATAAGGTTCAGTGAAGGCCCTACCAGTGTAGATTTCACATGTGAATCAGAATTTCCCTCCAGATGGGAATAACCTTCTTTTTCAGGTATCATTTTATTCAGCTTGGAAACCATGTCAGACTTTACAGTGGGATCGGCGTTTTCATTTATGGTGATTGCTGCGGTAGTGTGCGGGACGAACAGGCAGCACATGCCTTCATCTATCCCCGAATTTTCAACAATCCTGTTTATCTCCCGGGTGATATCTATAAGTTCGTTTCTATGCCTTGTTCTTACCGCAAGGATTTCCAGCATTTTCTGTACCTTTCCGTAATTTTGAATAAAATATACTTGTAATCACGGATTATATTATATATAACATAACAAAATGAATAAAGGCAAAAGACAGGTGCCCATATAAAACAGGTCTCCGGAAAGGCTGTTAATGATACGTAAAAAATATGATGCAGTAGGAATAGGGAATGCCATAGTTGATGTGCTTGCACATGTTGAGGATGATTTTCTAAAAACCCTCAAACTTGAAAAAGGCACAATGAAGCTTGTAGATGAATTCGAGATAGGGGAACTCCACCGGAGAATAAAGGCAGTAAAAGAATCATCCGGAGGCTCGGCGGCAAACACTATTGCCGGCCTTGCGTCACTGGGAAACAGGGTGGCGTTCATTGGAAAGGTAAGGGATGATAACCTTGGCAGGTCTTTTGAAAATGGCTTAAGGGAACTGGGGGTGGTTTGCTGCACGGGGAAATCAGCCAGGGGAAGTACTGCATGCTGTCTCGTGCTTACCACACCTGATGCACAGCGAACCATGAACACATGCCTCGGTATTGCTGGAATGCTTGGCCCCCGGGATATAGACAAAAATATCATATCTGATTCCAGTGTTATCTATCTCGAAGGATACCTTTGGGACAGGGAAAATGCAAAAAAAGCATTTGTTAAGGCAGTTAATATAACAAAGAAAAACGGGGGTCTTGTAGCACTCAGTCTTTCAGACCGTTTCTGTGTGGACCGTCACAGGGATGATTTTATCAACCTGATAAGAAATCATGTGGACCTGCTTTTTGCCAATGAGGACGAGATAAAATCACTTTTTGAAGTAACAAATTTTAGGAATGCAGTAAAAAGATTTAGTGACTTCCGCTGTGTCTTTGCAATTACGAGGGGCCATAAAGGTTCGTTTATCGTACAGGGCGATAGGTCTTCCAGCATAACTGCTGAAAAAGGTATACCTGTTGTTGATACAACCGGGGCCGGAGACCTGTATGCAGCAGGGTTTTTACATGGCTATATAAGGGGAAAAGATATTGCTGTCTGTGGCAGGATGGGTAATGCTGCGGCTGCAGAGGTAATAGGCCATCTTGGGGCGCGTCCGGGTAATTCCCTAAGGGATGTATTTGAAAAAGTAGGGCTGTATTGACCTGAAGGATAAAAAAGTAAATGCATCGTTAATTTGATACCTGAAAGGAGAAAAATGTTATTTAAAAAAACAGCCGGAATAGGGGTATTCGGGGGTTCCGGGTTTTATTCATTTTTGAAAGGCACAAAATCAATAGAAGTTGATACTCCGTATGGGCCTCCTTCAGATAAAATTGTAATTGGTGAAGTTCACGGCAGGCCTGTAGCCTTTATGCCGAGGCACGGACGCAACCATGACCTACCTCCCCATATGATAAATTACAGGGCGAACATTTATGCCATGAAGCAACTGGGAGTGAAGTATATCTTCGGTCCCTGCGCTTCAGGCAGCCTCCAGCCCGGGATAAAACCCGGTGATCTTGTAATATGCGACCAGTTTGTGGACCGTACATGGGGCAGGAAGGATACTTTTTATGATGGCCCGAAAACGGTACACATATCTATGGCTGAACCATACTGCCCGGTTCTCAGGAAAACCGTAATAGAGAGTGCAGCTGAATTGAAAATTGATGTCCATCCTGAAGGTACGGTTGTGGTCATACAGGGCCCCCGGTTCAGCACAGCGGCGGAAAGCAGGTGGTTTTCGGGACAGGGATGGGAAGTTGTAAACATGACCCAGTATCCGGAAAATTACCTTGCACGTGAAATGGAGATTTGCTATGTTAACATATCCATAATAACCGATTATGATGCAGGCCTTGAAGGCAGGCCGGATATAAAGCCGGTTACCCTTGAAGAAGTTGTCAGGGTTTTTAAGAAAAATAATGAAAAGATCAGGGAACTGCTTTTTAGAGCCATTGAAAAGATCCCTGGGAAAAGGAGCTGTATCTGTTCCAGGGCGCTTAAAGATGCTATTATTAGTTAAAAGGCAGGAAGCCAGGCAGGGTATTCCAGGGGGGATTTGACACGTACCTTATAGTGTTCAAGGTATATTTTAAAATATAAACAACCGGGAGATCCAGGTTATCAGCAATGAAAATACTGGTAGCTTCAGATAAATACAAGGGCAGCCTGACTGCCCTTGATGTATGTAATACAATAAAAAGAGCCATACTTTATATCGATCCTTCAGCCGATGTGGTGGCAGTTCCCATGGCAGACGGTGGTGAGGGGACTGTTGACACCCTTGTAAATAGCCTTGGGGGAAAGTTTGTAGATATCAAGGTTGCCGGGCCGGTTGGTGAAATGGTAATGGCCAGGTTCGGTATAGTTAGAAATGATACCGCAGTAATTGAGATGTCATCGGCTTCAGGCCTTGTCCTTGTACCGCCTGGAAAAAGAAATCCCATGGAGACAACAACTTATGGGACAGGGCAGCTTATTGCAAAAGCGCTGGATATGGGCTGCAAAAAGATAATAGTGGGTATAGGGGGAAGCGCAACAAATGACGGTGGAATGGGTATGGCGCAGGCACTCGGATACAGGTTTCTTGGCCGGGATGGGTCTGAACTTGGCAGGGGAGGAAAGCAGCTTGCAAAGCTAATAAAGATAAACAATGATTCCGTGCATCCTGCCCTGAGTTCTGCCGTGTTTGATGTGGCCTGTGATGTGGAAAACCCCCTTACAGGAATACAGGGAGCATCTTATGTATATGCTCTACAAAAAGGTGCGACTCCCGGAATGGTACGGGAGCTTGACAGGGGACTTGCCAACCTTGCCCGTGTGGTAAAAAAGGACCTTGGAAAGGATATAGAAAATCTTAAGGGGTCGGGAGCAGCAGGAGGGCTTGGCGGGGGCCTTGTTGCTTTTGCGGGGGCAAAGTTGAGGCCCGGGGCGGAGATAGTAATTGAAGCAGTAGGCCTGAAGGAAAAAATGAAGGGTTCCGGCCTTGTGATAACGGGTGAAGGCGCTATGGATATCCAGACTTTTTACGGTAAAAGCGCCTGCGCCGTTGCAAGGCTTGCATCGGTATATGGAATACCGGTAATAACGATAAACGGATCAGTCTTGACAGGAAGGAAAGAGACAGGAAGGTCCAATGGGGAACTTTTTTCAGGAAACTTTTCCATAATAAATAAGCCTATGAATATGGAAGAGGCAATAAGGGACGCAGGTGAAATGCTTGAAAACCAGGTTATGGAATTGATGAATTTCTATTTGAAAATAAAAAATAAAAAATGAGGGCTGGAGGTAATCCATGAAGGTTATAGGTGATGTTGATATAGAGGGTGCTGCCAGGATAGGGAGCGGAAAAGTAAGGGAGATGTTTTCTCTTGACGGCCGGATACTTATAGTTACAACTGACCGTGTTTCGGCTTTTGATTACATACTTCCCTCGCTCATCCCCCTTAAAGGAATAATACTTAATAAAATATCGGTATTCTGGTTCAATTACCTGAAAGGTATTATCGATAATCATCTTATGGAGACCGATGTCACTAAATTTCCGAAATTCCTTAAAAAATACAGGGATGTTTTAAAGGGAAGATCGGTTATCGTGAAAAAGCTTGTGATATATCCCATAGAGTGTGTGGTGAGGGGCTATATTACCGGCTCCGGATGGACAGATTATGAAAAGACAGGAAAGATAGGGGACCTTGTCCTTCCCGGTGGATTGAAGAAATGTGACCGCCTCCCCGAACCCATATTCACGCCAACCACGAAGGAAGCATCGGGACATGACATTACTCTTACAATGACAAGGGCAAAGAGGATATTTGGCAGGGAAATTGTTGATTTCCTGAAGGAGAAAAGCATTGCCCTTTATATGAAAGCGTCAGAATATGCATTAAGGAAGGGTATAATCATAGCCGATACCAAATTCGAATTTGGTGCTGACGGCGACAGGATTGTGCTGGCAGATGAGGCGCTGACCCCTGACTCGTCAAGGTTCTGGCCGCTAAACGAATACGAACCCGGCAGGGACCAGAAAAGTTTTGATAAGCAATTCGTAAGGGATTATCTTCTTTCTACGGATTGGGACAGGAATTCCACGCCTCCCGGGTTACCTGAAGACATAGTAAATAAGACCTCCCGGATATATATAGAAGCTTATGAGAAACTTACAGGTAAAAAATTCGAGGTCTAAATGTAATGGTTATGCAAATATCATGGACCCTAACAGTTATTGATATTTCCTGTGATCAAAAGCTTATACGCAAAAACAATACGGCTTCCAGATAAAAGGCCAAAGATTCTGCACGCATGGAAACATATGCCGGAAAATATATGTGCATAGCCGTTAAACAAAGCCAGGGCATTATGAATCTATTGCAGGATTATGTTCACCGGGCCGCAATTATTCGGCCTTGCATTCATTGAAAAAGGCTGCTCCTTCAAGCATGGGCACATTTTTTGAAGAGAACCATGCATAACCTTCAACCACCGGGTCGATATGAATCGCATAACTTCCAGGGTTTATGATATCATTAATCAATACTTCCACTACTGCCGATTCACCGGGTGCAAGATCATTTGGAAGGGCGGTTCTTGAGGTTTTGTCATATTCCTGGAATTCGACATCCTGTCCATAAAAATGATACCCGATCCTTACCATCTGTTCCCCGCTGGCTCTCCATGTAAAATCAGAGGTATTTGTAATTGTAACCTTAATAAAATTATCGGTATCGGTGCACATGTAGGAAGGTATATACCCATCCAGGGTAGCGCCAAACTGGGCACTATCAAGATTGACAGGTTCCACAACTTCTTCAACAGGCTGCTCCCGGGTCTCCTCTTCTCCGGACTGTGCTGCTTCTCCGGACTGCCCGTCTTCGCTTATCCCTGTTGCTGAATCCTCTTCAGAAGCTGGTTGTCCCGGAGAGCTACATCCGCAAAAAGCAAATATCAATAAAGCGGAAATAATGGTAAAAATCAAAGAAATTTTAGTTGCGCGGCGTATCATATTAATTAATTACCTCACTCTTTACTTTTTAAAAATGGGTAAGCTCATTGCTTACTGACTGCATATTATAAGCCAGTTTTATTATTTTTTGAATAAAAGAAATAAAATATATATAATGATACCTGTATTTTTAAACAGGAAATCCGAGAGGGTGGAATATGAATTCTTCACTGGAAATAGTTGGACTTGTTGCCATAATACTTATTTCTGCATTTGCTATCGTAGCTATAATAGTGGCGATCCCTCTGTTCAGGCTTTTAAACAGGGTCAGGCATCTGGCAGGCAAATTAAACGATAGTCTCATACCTGTTGTTGAAAAAATGAATACTACTGTTTCAAATTTGAATACCGAGGTTGGCTCGATTGCAGACCTTACCCGCAGTATCAGTTCGATTGTCGAGCAGCTCGAAAAAGTGATAAAGCTGGCCAGGGTCCTGGTTACCAGCCCTGTAATAAAGATTATAAGCGGGACGGCCGGGCTGATTAGTGGTCTGTCAAAAGAAACGGTATCAGATGATAATGAAGAAAAAGATTAGAGATAGATAAGGATGGTGAGCTATTATGAGTGACAATGATGAAAGCAGAAGCTATGCTGGTGCAGTTATTGCTTCCCTGGTGGCCGGACTGGCTGCAGGGTTTTTACTGGGAATATTGTTCGCCCCGGAACCGGGTAAGGAAACCAGGAAGAAAATAGTAGAAAAAAGCGAAGAGATAATTGATAAGGGAAAAGAATATGCGGAAACCGGCAAAGTAAAGATGGCCGAACTGAAAGAAAAAGGCGAAGAGTTTTTAAAGAAAAGCAGGGAGACCTTTGAAAAGGTTTCCGGTGATATCAGTGGGAAAGCCAAAAAGGCCAAAGAAAAGATGGGTAAGGCAGTGGAAAAGGGTAAAAAGGCTGCTAAAAAGGTCGAAGAGGCCCTTTCTTAGATAGGATCGAAGGTTAATTGATCGAAAAAAGATTTGCCAGCAAGGTTCTCAACACCCTGCTTGAAACAGGGGCATCTTTTTCGGAGATATTTATCCAGAAGATGTCTGCAAGCAGTTTAAAGCTTGAAGATAGCAGTATTGAAAATTGCAGCAGCGGTTATGATTTAGGGTGCGGTCTCCGCATATGGAACGGGGACAGCACCTATTATGCTTATGTGGATTCCATAAAAGAAAGCCGTATTCTTGATGCTGCCAGGGTCCTGGGTGGTGCAGTTAAAAGCACAGGACAGCTTAAGGTTGCGGACCTTATAGAAAATAAGAGCGCTTACAGGTTATCCATAAAAAAATACCCCCATCTCATATCTGCTGATAATAAAAAGGAAATACTTCTTTCTGTTGATAAGACAGCCAGGGATTTCAGCCCCCACATTGTACAGGTAACAGCAAGCATATCCGACCTTGAAGAGGAGATATTTATAGCAAACTCACTTGGAGAGTGTTCGGGTGAAAAAGTTGTTAAAACATTGCTTTCCGTAAATGTTGTGGCCCTCAGGAAAAAGGAGATAAGGACTGGCCACAAGACGCTTGCAGAGACAAGGGGCTTTGAGGCGCTTGAGGCAGGCAGGGCGGAAAAGCTGGCAAAAGAAGCCTCACATATAGCAGTTGTCATGCTGGATGCTATAAATGCTCCGGTCGGCCTTATACCTGTAGTGATAGGTCCTGCTTTTGGAGGGGTGATATTCCATGAAGCCTGCGGGCATGGGCTGGAGGCTGATTCCGTGCTGAAGGATGCCTCGGTTTTTAAGGGGAAATTAGGGAAAAAAGTTGCATCAGAATCAGTAACGGCAATAGATGATTCAAGCATCCCCCACCACTGGGGATCTTTTAAATATGATGGGGAGGGTTTTACTTCCGGTTCCACAGTCCTGATAAAGGACGGGATCCTTGTAAATTTCATAAATGATCTCAAATCCTCAATTAAAATGAAAAAGCCCCGTACCGGCAACGGAAGAAGACAATCATACCGCGATTCTCCCATGCCAAGAATGACCAACACCTATATTGCCAATGGAAAAGATGACCCATCATCAATCATAAGGTCGGTAAACAGGGGCATATATGCAAAGGAGTTTGCAGGCGGCCAGGTGGAGCCTGCCACAGGTGATTTTGTATTTGGCATTAGCGAAGGATACCTGATTGAAAAGGGCGAGATAGGCCAGCCCATAAAAGGGGCAACTCTTATAGGAAACGGGCCGGATATCCTAAAAAAGATTGAGGCAGTAGGGAATGACCTGGATTTTGCACCGGGTTTCTGCGGCAAGGGGGGACAGTCTGTTACAAATGAGGTCGGCCAGCCCACAATAAAGGTAAGCAAGATTACGGTTGGCGGGACAGGGAAAAAGCTTTAAAAGAATCAGGGATATGGAATATAAAAATAAAAATAAGGCCGGTGGTCATGGTTCGAAGAATAAACACCTCCTGGATATCTGCAAAAAAGCAGCATTAATGATGCCGAAGGGCAGGATTGACCAGTTTGAACTATTTGCAGCAAGCCATACCGGAAGTGAAATAGAAGTTTTCAATGGTAAAGTTGACACGCTTTCATCCTCCGATTCGGCAGGTCTCGGCGTGAGGGTATTTAAGGATAAGGCAATGGGATATGCCTATACAGCGGTGCTTGAGGATGCTGTGATTGAGGATACCATAGAAAAGTCAATCGCCAATTCAAGTGTTTCCAAAAGGGACCAGTTCAACTATCTGCCGGAACCTGGAGACTTCAGGTTCAGCCTCCCGGAAATGGGGGAAGGCGACCTGTTTGACAGTAGATTCATGGAATATAAAATCAGCAGCAAGATAGGGATGGCCTTAAGGCTCGAGGAGCTTACGAGGAAGATGGACCCGAGAATCAAGGGTGTCAGGTATTCCATATATGAAGATGGGATATCAGATACAGTTATCCTGAACTCAAACGGCCTTTGTGAAGGCTGCATCTCAAGTGTGGCTGTTATATATGTAAGCGCCATTTCAAAAGACTCAAAGGATACTTCAACAGGTGATTATTTTGACTATGGCAGGGGTCCTGCCGGACTTGATGTGGAAACGGTGGCTTCGGAGGCTGCAAGGAGGTCTGTGGAACTTCTGGGAGGGAAAAAAATTAAATCACAGGTACTTGATATAGTACTTGAGCCCTTAATTGCAGCACAGCTGCTCGGTGTACTGGCACCGGCGCTCTGTGCAGATGCCGTGATTAAGGGAAAATCGCTTTTTAAGGATATGCAGGGGCAGAAAGTTTTCCCGTCCTTTATAGATGTATTTGATCACGGCACCATGCCCGGAGGGCTTTATTCCCGTCCATTTGACGGGGAAGGAGCTTACAGGGGGAAGACAACAGTATTTGGAAAGGGCATACTTAAAACCTTCCTGCACAATACTTATACTGCAAGAAGGTCGGGTACCAGCTCTACAGGAAATGCTTCCCGGGCATCTTACCGTTCCGTCCCGGAAGTTGGTCCCTCGAACTTCTATATAGGTCCGGGTTCGGATGATATGGAATCAATCTTTAAAGGGATAGATAAAGGTTTTTATGTCACCGACATCATAGGTCTTCATTCAGGTACGAATCCAATTTCAGGCCAGATGAGTGTGGGAGCAAGGGGAAGGTTAATAGAAAAGGGGAGCCTATCCTATCCGGTCAGGGAAGTGACAATTGCCACGGATATCCTCACATTTGCAGCCAGCATATTAAAAACAGGCAAAGATGTTAAATTCATGCCGGGTGGCGGGTTTTTTGGAAGTCCCGCCCTGCTTGTGGGTGGAATATCTGTAAGCGGGAAATAAAAAAAGGCATTATCCCCCTGAAAAGATACTGGACTTTTTATTCAAGGAATAAGGCTGTATTGCAGTCAGGGATTTTGAATAATCCCTTTATGTGCACATATCCAATCCTAATGATAATGGCCAATGTTGATGTTTAACCTGCAGTTATAAATCTAACCAACCCTACTGTCTTTATAATTACCGTCACTATTATTCCGGCAATCAAAACACCTGCTGTTATTTGGATCATTGCCCTTTTTGGGGGTATACCGAAAACAAAAGCTATAAGAGCCCCGGTCCAGCCCCCGGTAACAGGAAGGGGCAATGCTACAAATCCTATGAGTGCATAACCTGTATATTTTTCGAATCTTGCCGAGTACTTTCTCCTTGTGCGGTTAAAGAGCCATGTAAAGAAGCGGTTTGCCGGGCGGAATCTTTTAATGAGATAGCGGGAAATTGAGTCCAGTCCCCACAGGATAACCGCAACCGGGACCAGGTTCCCAATAACAGAGATTATATAGCTTTCGATGATTCCCATCTGGTAGGTTATAAGTGCCAGCGGTATCGAAGCCCGGAGTTCACCAACCGGGATCATGGCAGTTACAAAAGTGACCAGGCGGGGTGAAAGAAATTCAACTGCTTCCTTAAAGTCCATTCTTATTCTTTATTTTTAATTTTTTTATGTTAATATTTAAAAACCAATTAAAGCCAAAAATTTAAAACATTATATAAGTTGAACATATTACAGTCAATTATTTTAGGTATTGTCCAGGGGTTAACGGAATTTTTTCCTGTCTCAAGCTCCGGACACCTGGTAATTTTCCCCTATTTTTTTAACTGGGACTACAGCCCGCTTTATTTTACGGTAACGGTACATTTTGCCACCCTTGCTGCAATACTTTCAGTATTTTACCGGGAAGCTTTCAGGATATTGAGGGCACTGATACTTGGAATATTCAGGAGAGACCCAAGAAGGCACAATGACTTCAAAACAGGCATATATATAATAGTAGCAAGTATCCCGGCTGCCATTGTGGGGTTTTTACTTGATGATTATATCGAAGGGCTATTCTCAAAGCCCCTCATAACAGCACTCTTCCTAATGGGCACTGCTTTTATCCTGTGGCTCGGTGAGTACAGGGGAAAAAGGATGGAGCTGCACCTTGTAATGCAGGATGAAATTGGTTCAAATAATAACCCTTCAGATGGAAAAGAGAGTGGGCAATCTGCACCGGAAAGTGCTGAAAACGGCCGGACAATGAAGTCAGGGTTTAATCTTTTCATTGCCATAATGGCCGGCCTTGGGCAGGCACTGGCTATCCTTCCAGGGATTTCCCGTTCGGGAGCGACCATTTCATTTTCAAGGTTTTTCGGGGTAAAAAGACCGGAAGCAGTAAGGTTCTCATTCCTTATGGCAATACCGGTTATATTTGGATCATTCATACTTGAAATTTACCGTGCTTCAGATGTTATTTTTTCCGGAAACAGCAACATTATATGGGAGCTTGTGACAGGTTTCATATTTGCATATCTCTCGGGATTCATTGCAGTGAAGTTCATGCTGTATTTGACGGAGAGCCGTAATTTGAATATATTTGCAATATACTGCATGTGCCTTTCTTGTGCAGTATTTGCTGTGTACCTGTTCAGGAGATTTGTTTAAGAATTATAAGTCAACGGGCAGGGAATTTTTAAAGAATTATTTCACTTGTGAGGTGAAAAAAATAATGAAGGGAGTAATACTTGCAGGGGGTCTGGGTACAAGACTAATGCCCTGTACAAAGGTAACAAACAAGCATCTGCTTCCGGTTTATAACAGGCCAATGATATATTATCCTCTCGAGACAATGGTAAAGGGAGGGCTTAAGGACATAATGATAGTTACAGGTGGCAATAATGCAGGGGATTTCCTGAGGCTTCTGGGAAACGGGAAAGAATTCGGGCTCAAGGACATAAGCTATACCTACCAGGAGGGAGAGGGAGGAATAGCAGATGCGCTTAAACTTGCGGAAAATTTTGTGGACAATGATAAGGTCGTTGTGATGCTGGGTGACAACATAATAAAAGATGATATTTCAGGACCTATTGCGGATTTTGAAAAACAGGAGGAGGGGGCTAAAATATTTTTGAAGGAAGTAAAAGACCCCGAAAGATTTGGTGTGGCAGAAATCAGGGAGGGCAGGGTAGTAAATATAGAAGAAAAGCCCGCAAACCCAAAATCCAATT